>JAZNAB010000053.1:0-3754 GCA_045586285.1 Candidatus Flemingiibacterium sp.
ATATAATATACTATGTATAAGTGTAACTAAGGCTTTTCTCTTGCAAAAGTCCAATAATATGCAATTTAATACTATACAATATTTGACCGCATATGCGAAAAATGCAGTATATTTATTAAGTGTCTGTAAACATTTTCAAATTATCAGTTTAACAGCAAAAAAAAGGCGTATTATATATCAGTAATGATGGAGAGGCGTTATTGTTGAGCGAAAGAAAAATTTCCGAGATAATATGTGAAAAAAGAGAGGCGATTTTGTCGCCGTATGCTTTTCGTGAGGCTAATTCACGTGGACGGGAAGTGCCGATGAGCCGCTGCGATGTCCGAGGGGAATTCCAGCGTGACCGTGATAGAATAATTCACGCTAAATCATTCAGACGGCTGATGCATAAAACTCAGGTGTTTCTTGCCCCCGAGGGAGAGCATTACAGAACAAGACTTACTCACACCTTAGAGGTTACTCAAATAGCAAGAACAATTGCAAGGTCGCTTTTTTTGAATGAAGATCTGTGTGAAGCAGCGGCGCTTGGCCACGATCTTGGTCATACTCCGTTTGGTCATATCGGAGAAAAGGCATTAAAGCTTTATTGTATGCCCGGATTTACTCATTATGAACAAAGCTTGAGGGTAGTTGAAAAAATTGAAAAGCTCAATCTTACTTATGAGGTAAGAGATGGCATATTGAATCATCAGGGAGATCACCTAGCATCAACTCTTGAGGGCAGAGTGGTTAAATTTGCCGATAGAATCGCATATATCAATCACGATATGGACGATGCTGTGAGAGCCGGAATTTTATCTGAAAAGGATATCCCGGATGAACTCCATAAAATTTTAGGTGCAAACCATTCCGCAAGAATAAATACTATGGTTAAAAGTATAGTGGTTGCAAGTTTTAACAAGAATACAGTTGAAATGCAGCCGGATATAAAAGAGGCAACAGATAAGTTGCGGGATTTCTTGTTTGAACGGGTTTATTATAATCGGCACGTGCTGGCAGAAGAACAACGTGCTATGAACTTGATTGTAAAGCTATTTGAGTACTTTGTTAAGCATCCAGAGGAAATGCCTGAATTATACCGTAATCTTTGCAACCACGAAACCAAAGAAAGAGTTGTCACCGATTTCATCTCAGGAATGACAGACAGACACGCTATTAACATATATAAAAAGCTCTATATTCCAAATTCTTGGAGTGGGCTTAACTGATTGGCAGGTACATAATGATTTCACCGGAAATAATTGAAGAAATCAAATATCGTTCCGACATAGTCGATGTTATTTCGGGTTATGTTCAATTGAAGCGGGCGGGATCAAACTATAATGCCTGTTGCCCGTTCCACAGTGAGAGAACACCGTCATTTACCGTTTTTCCTGCAACAAGCAGTTTTTACTGCTTTGGCTGCGGGGCAGGCGGAGATGTTGTAACGTTTATAATGAAACGTGAAAATCTTGACTATGTTTCTGCGCTTGAACTTCTGGCATCAAGAGCGGGGATCACTATACCGGCATCAAGTCTTGCAAAAACAGACGAGGGATCGGTTAAAAGAGAACGAGTTCTTTCTATGAACAGAGAAGCGGCAAAGTTTTTTCACTCTTGTCTTTATGATAGTAATGTGGGAACAAAGGCTCTTGATTATCTTACAAGCCGAGGACTTAACGGTTCTGTTATAAAGCATTTCGGACTTGGATTTGCTCCGGATGGCTTTGGTGCTCTCACAGAATATATGAAAAAAAGAGGCTATACGGCGGAGGAGCTTTCGGTTGGGTTTTTATGCGGGATATCAAAAAAGACGGGCAAACCGTACGATTATTTCAGAAATAGAGTTATTTTCCCGATTATAGATGTTACCGGCAACGTGGTTGCATTCGGCGGTCGGGTTATGGACGACAGTGTTCCGAAATATCTTAACACATCGGATACTCCGGCATTCAAAAAAAGCCGTAATTTGTTTGCACTTAACTATGCAAAAAACAAATGTGCTGACAGGATTATACTTTGCGAAGGATATATGGATGTTATAGCACTTCATTCTCACGGATTTGAAAACGCTGTTGCAACTCTTGGAACTGCTATTACTCCCGAACAGGCGAGGATTATGGCTAAATATACCAAGGAGGTTATAATCTCGTACGATTCCGATGAGGCGGGACAGCGAGCAGCCAATAAGGCGATGAAGCTGCTTGGAGATGTTGGACTTGATGTTAGAGTCCTTCGTTTATCGGGTGCAAAAGATCCTGACGAGTTTCTCAGGAAAAACGGAAGTACTGCAAATGAAAAGTTCAAGGTTTTGCTTGACAGAAGCCGTTCGCAATTTGAATATAAACTTGAAAACATAATATCAAAGTACGATATTTCTTCGGTTGAAGGCAAAGTCAAAGCGGCGGAAGAGCTTTGTAAGATAATAGCTGAGGTTTATTCCGCATCTGAGCGTGACGTATATATCGGTGTTGCTGCAAAGAAGCTTGATTTGTCTATAGAGGTTATAAAAAGCGATGTTAACCGTGCTGTAAAGGCTCGGGACTATTTGGATAAAAAGCAAGAAATCAAGAGTATAATCAGCAAGACAGCGGGATTTGGGGACAGAATAAATCCTGATATGGTGAAAAATACCGGTGCTGTTAATACTGAGGAGAATATTCTCGGAATAATTTTGCTTTATCCTGAAAATCTCGCAGCGATTAAGAGCGGGAAAATAGAACTTAACGAAGAGGCTTTTTTCTCTGACTTCAATAAAAAGGTATTCAGAGAAGCGCTGCTTCGTTGTGACAATACAGGAAAGTTTGACCTGTCGCAGTTAAATGAATGTTTTTCTCCCGATGAGATGGGAAGAATTACATCAATGGTTGTTCGCAGAAAGCAGCTTACCGAAAACAGTATGGAATTGCTTCGGGGAATGATAGAAAAGCTTGACGCAAAAACCAGAATTAATAATAACGATGGTAATGAACTTGCTCAAATTGAAGATATTCTTGCAGGGGCAAGAAATAAGTTGAAGAAAAAATATAAATGAACTACTTTGGTTTTTCTTGAAAATCAAGAATGAAAGGAATAAAATATGGCGGATAAGAAAAAGAAAATAGAGGTTGAACAAGCGGTTGAACAACCGGAAGAAACAGCTTCTGAAGATGTCATCGAAACATCGGAAGAGGAGTCTGAGAAAAAGCTTGATGTTGGAGAGCTTATAGCAAGAGGAAAAAGCAAGGGATCACTTACATCAAGTGAAATTGTGGAAGCACTTGTTGAGGTTGATTATGATATTGACCAAATAGATAAGCTTTACGAAGATCTTGAAAACAACGGAATTGAAGTGAATTACCTTGACAGTCCGGAGTTTGAAGATATCGAAACCGAGGTTGAACAGTACGAGTCAGCAGAGGATATGGAAAAGATGCTTATGCAAGAGGGCCTTTCAATTGACGACCCTGTTCGTATGTATCTTAAGGAAATCGGACAGGTTCCGCTTCTTGATAATGACCAAGAGCTTCAACTTGCGGAAAAAATGGCAGACGGCGATGAAAGCGCTAAGCAAGAGCTTGTAAAAGCTAACTTAAGACTTGTTGTTTCAATTGCGAAGCGGTATGTAGGTAAGGGAATGTTCTTCCTTGATTTAATTCAAGAGGGAAATCTTGGACTTATGAAGGCGGTTGACAAATTTGACTACCGCAAGGGATATAAATTCTCGACATATGCGACCTGGTGGATTAGACAGGCAATTACAAGAGCTATAGCCGATCAGGCAAGAACAATCAGA
>JAZNAB010000054.1:0-2002 GCA_045586285.1 Candidatus Flemingiibacterium sp.
AGTTTTTATCATTTCGCGAACAATCGGCCACAAGTATTCGGTTAATTCATTATCATCCATAGGAGTAAGTTCTGTGTTACCACTACGAATTAAACCCATTTTCAAATGGTCTATCGACAAATACGGATATTTATATTTTTCGAGCAATTTTTGGGCAAGCGCAGTTTTGCCTGTATGCGATGCTCCTGTAATTAAAATAATCATTATCTCACCTACAAATTCTTATTTATCGAACTGTTTGAAAATCTCTTTTGACTAATTATAGCACCAAAATGTGAATATTTCAATCTGCCTTGAGATGTTCATAATCTTATGATACAATAAAAACGTAATCAATAGCACCTAATAGTGAGATTTTCGTTCATCAATTACCGATTTGGTCAATGCCGACCGAAAAAAAGGTTGTAAAAACCAATCTTTAGAGTGTCAAAGGGGCTATTTAGACCTGTTGATTCGTAATCAATAGGCCGTGGGTTCAAATCCCATCTCCATCTCCAGCTCCAAACTCTTATAGAAATATAACAAGAGCGGAGGATTTTCCTCCGCTCTTTCTTCTTAACAAATTCTAATTCAAATAACCGTCAATATATAATCTCACATCACATTGCGAAATTTGCATCGGCAAATTGACCGCCAATATTATCACTGAGAAATGCCGTAAATTCATCACTTGGCTCAATTATGATAATAATTTTTCCTTTTCTGTCATTTGCAAGTAAGCTTATTGATTTTGCTCCGATATTTTGAACATAGTTATAGGTTGGTACTCCCGATGGCTTTTTTGAGCCCTTTGGGAGTATTTTTTCTATTGAAGAAGTGAGAACTTTACATACGATAACCTCTTTCCCGCCTTGTGTTTTAACAATAGTTAATTCAAGATTGCCATCAGACAGGTTTGCGAGAATATATCTGTACTCACATAACATAAATCTTACCATTACAGCAATGCCGACAGTTATATCAAGAACAGCAACAAGCTGAAATACTCCGGAAAATTTACAGATAGTTGAAAGTGCAAAAAGCACAAGTCCAAGCAATATGAGTAAAAAAGCAAGAGCCGTTCCCTTTTTATTTTTTGGCGGAATGTATGTCATAAAAACCTCCTTAAATTATCCCGTGTGAAAGAATAAATGTCCTCTCGGCGATAGTTAATACGCCAAAAGACTTCTCACTGTCACGTGGTAATTCAATACTTCCGGGATTAAAAAGAAAAATCCGTCTGCCGTTAACCTCAAAACTTTTGTCAAATCGCTCGTGTGTATGACCAAACAAAACAACATCAGCACCTTTAAAGTTAGCATAAGACAACAAATTCTCGTGTCCGTTTTTCACAAACTGCTTGTGTCCGTGAAGAATTAAGATTTTACGTCCGTAAAGTAAAAGCCCTTTTTCGGCAAACTCCGGAGAAAGATATTTCGATGAAATATCACAGTTGCCGGCAACGGCTGTAAGCTCAAGTTCCGGAAAATGTACCAAGAGATCTTGTGCATCTTTATAATTATCCCCGAGAAAAATAATGCCTTTTAGCTTATTTTCAAGCTTTAACATACGTTTCACAGCCTCAATCATAGAGCCGATCCCACCGTGAGAGTCAGAAAAAATCAAATAAGTATCCATAATAATTTATATTTCCTAAAAAAATATTTGCATACAGTCACAATTTTGTGACGTGTACATACAATATAGTGAGTACAAATAAATTAAGAAAGGATTATACCGTAATGAATTTAGATAAGACGATGCTTGACAGACTATTAAGTCTTGATGACCAAACACTTGCAAAAACAATAAAAGCACTTGCAGCCGCTGCAGGAATCCCAAAAGAGTCTGCAGAAAGCGCAATTAATAACCTGAGATTAGTAAGAGCAAGTCTATCAAATGCGACTGATGCTGACTTGCAAAAGGCAAGTGAGCTTATTGGGAAAGACAAGTTAAACAAACTTGCAGGTATTCTTAATTCAAAAGGCAGCAATATAACCGCAAAAAATAATGCGGAGGAAAA
>JAZNAB010000055.1:0-2150 GCA_045586285.1 Candidatus Flemingiibacterium sp.
ATATCAGAATGAAGACAACGGCTATACCGTTGTTGATTTGTCAATTATAGATGAAAACGACATTATTACCGCTTGCGGAATTATGCCGGGACTTATTTGCGGTGACAGAGTGAAAATTATGGGAAACTGGACTTTTCACAAGAATTACGGAAAACAGTTTTCAGTAGCTTTTTATGAAAAGAAAATGCCAGCAACATCTAATGAAATTTTAAGGTATTTATCCTCTCGTGCAGTTAAAGGAATTGGGCCGAAAACAGCAGAAAAGCTTGTTGAAATATATGGAGAAGATACGCTTGATGTAATTGAAAATCACCCTGATTGGCTTGCAAAAATTCCAGGCATATCACAAAAAAAGGCAAATGCAATTTCTGAGGATTTCAAAGCCCAATTCGGCGTTAGAAATCTGATTATGTTTTGCAGAGAATTTTTGTCCGTTTCGATGAGTATGCGGGTGTACAAAAAATGGGGCAGTGCTGCCATTGATATGATAGAGAATAATCCGTACCGTTTATGCGATGATTTCAGGGGAATTGGTTTTGAACGGGCAGATATGCTTGCCAAGACTATGGGGATTGAACATAATTCAAAGTTTCGTATATCAAGCGGAATTAAATGGGTCATTTCGGAAGCTGCAAGAACCGGAGGTCACGCATTTATACCGTACGATAAACTTACCGCAATTGCAAGTCAGCGCCTTGAAGTACCATATGAACTTGTCTTAGACGTTGCGGACAATTTAATAAAAGACGGTGAACTTATAAGAACGAGTGTTCAAGGAGTTGACGGAGTTTATGAAAAAAATTCATACGATTGCGAACGGCAAATAGAAGAAAAGCTTGTTTTGCTTGACAGGATTTGTCCGAGGCTTGAAATGCGAGATACTGCAGGCTTGATTGACAAAATAGAACTTGAAGAAAATCTTAAATATGCAAATCTTCAGCGTACTGCAATTGGCTGTGCTGTAAACAGCGGCGTAACCGTGCTCACAGGAGGCCCTGGTACAGGAAAAACTACGGTTATTCGTGCTGTTATACGAATTTTCGAGTATCTTGATATGGATATCGCTCTGTCAGCTCCGACCGGAAGGGCGGCAAAACGTATGAGTGAAGCAACGGGGTATGAAGCTAAAACTATTCACCGTTTGCTTGAAATGGAATTCAGCGATGAGGATTATGCTAGGTTTGCAAGAAATGAAAACAATCTTCTTGATGAAGACGTGATTATCGTTGATGAAGCTTCGATGATTGATATGTATTTAATGCAGTCCTTACTGAAAGCCGTAAAGCCCGGAGCCAGAATTATAATAATAGGTGACGCTGATCAGCTTCCGTCTGTTAGCTCGGGAAATGTTTTAAATGATATAATTGCTTCGGAAAAGTTTACTGTGGTAAAGCTTACTGAAATTTTCCGTCAAGCCGGTGAAAGTCTTATTATAACCAATGCACATAAAATCAACAACGGTGAAATGCCGGAGTTAAATGTTAAAAATAACGATTTTTTCTTTATTTCACGCATCTACGATCAAGATGCTGCATCAACGGTAGTCGATTTATGGACTAATCGTTTGCCAAATACTTACGGCGAGGAAATCAAGGAAAAAATACAGGTTATTACCCCTTCAAAAAAAGGTATTGCAGGAACAGAAGCTCTTAACCGTTTGCTTCAAAGTTCGCTTAATCCCGAAGATAAAAGAAAGAATGAAAAGAAAATTCGTAATACGATCTTCAGAGAAGGGGACCGTGTTATGCAGATTAAAAACGACTATGATTTAATATGGGAAAAGGACGGCAGGGAAGGAAGTGGTGTTTTTAACGGTGATATTGGTGTTATCGAAGCCATTAATCATTCGGCAGAGCAGATTGTAGTTAATTTTGACGAAAAAATTACAGCTTATGATTTTTCAAAGCTTGATGAACTTGAACACGCTTTTGCAATTACCGTACATAAAAGTCAGGGAAGTGAATACCCTGTCGTGATCATACCAATGTATAGTTCTTGTCCGCCGACATTGTTATCACGAAATTTACTTTATACATCTGTTACCCGTGCGGAAAAAATGGTTGTGCTTGTAGGTCAGCGGGAGATTATTGAGCATATGGTAAACAATAACAGACAAATAATGAGATATACGGGGCTTTTTAAAATATGAA
>JAZNAB010000056.1:0-4231 GCA_045586285.1 Candidatus Flemingiibacterium sp.
CTTTATGCAGTCACAGATTGCTCCTAAGATGGCAGATCTTACATATAACGGTCAATGGTTCACTCCTCTTCGTGAAGCTCTCTGTACATTTGTTGATAAAGTTAACGAAACTGTTACAGGTGATGTTAAGCTTAAGCTTTATAAAGGTAATGTAATCAATGCCGGTGTTACATCTCCATACACACTTTATGATGAGCAGACAGCTTCTTTTGGAGAAGATGAAGATTACAATCAGGCTGATTCCGCAGGATTTATCAATTTGTTTGGCCTTCCTATAAAGGTTAAAGCAAAGCTTGATTCCAAAAGAAAATAACTGAACTATTTTACGGCGGCTGATATCAGCCGCCGTAATAAAAAATTTATAAGGGACGCCGTTAGTGCGGCAGAATTGAGGAAACTATGAAGCTTTGGTCAGGACGTTTTAAAAAAGATGTTAATTCTCGTGTAAACGATTTTAATTCATCAATTTCTTTTGATGGAAGAATGTATAAGCAGGATATAAATGGCTCGATTGCTCACGCAACAATGCTTGGTGAGTGCAACATTATAGATAAAAGCGAAGCAGATAAAATTGTATCTGAGCTTAAAAATATTCTTGCAGATATTGAAAGCGGGAAGCAAGAATTTTCACTTGACGCTGAAGATATTCATATGAATATTGAAACAATTCTAACAAAGAGAATCGGCGATACTGGAAAAAGGCTTCATACCTCTCGCAGCCGAAATGATCAGGTTGCTCTTGACATCAGAATGTATCTTCTCGATGAGATAAAAGAAATTAAGGATCGTGTTCTTGAACTGATATCTGCAATCTGCGATAAAGCAGAAATGCACACTGAAACTGTAATGGCAGGTTATACACACCTTCAAAGAGCTCAGCCTGTTACTTTTGCCCACTATGTTATGGCTTATACAAGAATGTTTATGCGAGATTTCGACAGGCTTTGTGATACAGAGAGAAGAACTAATGTTATGCCTCTTGGATCGTGTGCACTTGCTGCTACTACATATCCGATTAATAGAGAGAGAGTTGCCGAGCTTTTAGGTTTTCCTGAAGTAACCGAAAACTCAATCGACGGTGTTTCAGACAGAGATTTTGTCCTCGAATTATCCTCAGATTTGTCACTTCTTATGATGCATATGAGCAGATTTTCTGAGGAAATAATTTTATGGTGTTCATCCGAATTCGGGTTTATTGAACTTGATGATTCTTTTTCAACCGGATCGTCAATTATGCCGCAAAAGAAAAACCCTGACGTTGCAGAGCTGGTTCGTGGCAAGACAGGCAGAATTTATGGCGATATGATGACCCTTTATTCAATGATGAAATCGCTGCCTCTCGCTTATAACAAGGATATGCAGGAAGATAAGGAAGCGATTTTTGATGCTATTGACAATACTTTAATCAGCCTTGAAGTATTTACTCAGATGTTTACAACTATGAAAGTTCGTGCAGACAGATTACGACGTGCGGCTGCAAAGGGATTTATAAATGCAACTGACCTTGCAGATTATCTTGTAAAAAAAGGCGTACCTTTCAGAGATGCTTACAAGGTTTCCGGCGGACTTGTCGCTTATTGTATTGATAATGAAAAAACTCTTGAGGAATTAAGTCTTGATGAATATAAGAGTGTAAGCGAAGTATTTGACGAGGGTGTTTATGATGCTATTGACCTTACAAACTGTGTAAACGGCAGAAAGGTCAGAGGCGGCCCTGCAAAAGAGTCTGTTTTATTCCAAATTAAATTAGCAAGGGAATTTCTTTCAAAAAACAGCTAAATAGTATTACTCTATAATTGATTGATAGAATGAGGTTTAAAATGATTAAAGTCGGAATTATTGGTGCAACAGGATATGCCGGTGCTGAACTTGTAAGGCTTCTCATAAATCACCCTGAGGTGAAAATTGAGGCTGTAAGTTCGGTTTCATATGAAGGTCAAAATATAAATGATATTTACAATAATTTTAATAGTTTTCTTTCAATGAAGCTTGAAGGAACAGATGATATAATATCAAAGTGTGATTTGGTGTTTGCTTCTGTGCCTCACGGCGTTTCCGAGGAAATTGCAGTAAAGTGCAAGGCTTCAAATACTGTTTTAATAGATCTTGGCGCTGATTTCAGACTTCACGATGAGGAAGATTATAAAAAATGGTACGGTAAGGAATATAAATATCCGGCTCTCCACGAAAGTGCAGTATATTCTATTCCTGAGCTTCACCGTGCAGAGATTAAAGATGCGATGATTATAGGAAACCCCGGTTGTTATCCGACGTCAATTTCTCTTGGACTTATGCCTGCAATCAAATCCGGAATTATTGACACATCTCATATAATTGTTGATTCAAAATCCGGAGTTACAGGTGCAGGAAGAGGACTTACTCAAGGCACTCATTATCCGGATACAAATGAAGCTTTTGGAGCTTATAAAGCAGGTGCTCACCGTCATACTCCGGAAATTGAACAAACTTTATCTCTAATTTCAGGAAGCAAAGTTAAGGTCACTTTTGTTCCACATCTGCTTCCCGTTAACCGTGGAATTGAGTCCACAATTTACGTTTCTCTCACAGAAAAAGGAAAGTCACTCGAACTTTCAGATATATATAATGTTTACACAAATGCATATGAAAACGAAAAATTCGTAAGAGTTTTAAGCCTTGGTTCTTATGCAAATATAAAAAATGTAAGAATGTCCAATATGTGTGATATTTCACTTCACATTGATGAACACGCAGATACACTTATTATTTCTTCTGTAATTGATAATATGGTTAAAGGAGCTGCCGGTCAAGCTATTCAAAATATGAATATCAGATTCGGTTTTGATGAGTGCACAGGTCTAAAGCTTGTTCCGCCGGCATTTTAAATTGATGAAAAAAGTTGTTTTAATTACAGGTGCTTCGAGAGGAATCGGCAATGCGATAGCAAAGCTTTTCTCTGAAAAAGGGTACATTACCATTATTAATTATTATAGTTCCGAAGATGCTGCTAATGCTCTTTTAAAAGATATTCAAAATTCGGGCGGAGAGGCTTATATTTATAAGGCAGATATCGCAGATAAAAGCGAAGCTGAGGCGCTCGTGCACTTTGCCGCTGGTATTACAGGGAAAATTGACGTACTTGTGAACAATGCCGGGATTGACGAAATGGGCATTTTTCAAGAGCTTCCCCTTGAAGCTGAAAAGCGGCTTTTTGATGTTAATCTTTTCGGAACACTTTATGTTTCGAGGTTTACTTTGCCTTATATGATTAATGAAAAATCAGGCAATATAATAAATATTTCATCTATATGGGGACAGATTGGCGCATCTTATGAAGTTCAGTATTCAACGTCAAAGGCAGCTATTATAGGCTTTACAAAAGCTCTTGCCAAAGAGGTTGCACCAAGTGGTATAAGAGTTAACTGTGTTGCGCCGGGGGTAATTAATACTGAGATGAATAATAACGTTTCAAAAGAAGATTTGGACAGTTTTGTTTCAGATGTGCCAATTGGTAGAATGGGTACTGTAAAAGAGGTTGCTGATTGTGTTTATTTCTTATGTAATGCATCTTATGTTACCGGACAGATTCTTGGCGTTGATGGGGGATTGATTTAAAACTGTTTTAAGTTTTATTTATAAATTTTTTTGGAATACAATAGATCGGAGATTAAAATGAATCAATATAATATAACACAAATCGAAGGCGGTGTTCTTGCGGCAAAAGGTTTTAAAGCCGCAGGAGTTCACGCAGGATTTCGTAAGAATAAGCAAAAGCGTGATCTTGCACTTATTGTTGCTGATGATATATGTAATGCTGCAGGAGTTTATACAACCAACAAGGTCTATGCCGCTCCCGTTGGCGTAACAAGAGAGCATCTTAAAAACGGAAAGGCTAGAGCGATAATTTGTAATAGCGGAAATGCTAACACTTGCAATCTTGACGGTTATGATAAGGCTAATGCGACCTGCCGTGAACTTGCAAAACAGCTTCAAATTGACGAGAATGATGTTATAGTTGCTTCTACAGGTGTTATAGGTGTTCCGCTTCCCTTAGAACCAATTATTAATGGAATTCCGTTACTTATTGATGAGCTTGCATATGGTGCAGAAGCATCTAACAATGCCGCTTGTGCTATTATGACAACAGACGTAAAAAAGAAAGAATATTCTTATGAATTCATTCTTGAAGATAAAATAGTACATATTGGCGGTATTTGTAAAGGATCGGGTATGATTTGTCCCAATATGGCAA
>JAZNAB010000057.1:0-5560 GCA_045586285.1 Candidatus Flemingiibacterium sp.
TTGCAATCTTTAAGAAGAAATAAACCTAACTAAATAAAACCTATAAACGGTGGATGGAAACGTCCACCGTTTCCTTTTCGACAAAAACTTTCAGAAAAGTGTTGAAAAACGGTCAGGTGTACACGTTCTTGTACAGTTGGTCATTGGCTTTTGCTTTTTTATATGGTAAAAAAGAAATACAAACACGAACATAATGGCACTTTTTTATTAAATTAGGTAAGACGTGTCGTGATTTTTGTACAGTTCTCTCTTTATTTTTTTTATCAGATATGTTATAATAGAATAAATTCTATTAGAATGGAGAGGTCTTATGTTTGATGCTAAATATGCGACAAGAATAAAACTAATGAAAATTTGGGAGATTTTACGTCAAGAAACTGACGAAGATAATCCTATGCCTACAAGCGTTTTAATGAAGAAGCTTGACGAAATGGGTATTCATTGTGATAGAAGAACCATTTATGCGGATATTAAGCTCTTAAATGATTGTGGCTATGAAGTTCTCTGCAATAAATCGCAAAAGAATGAGTATTACGTTGTTGATAGAAGCTTTGACTTGCCTGAGCTTCGTATTCTTCTCGATGCCGTGCAAGCGGCAAGCTTTATTACCGAGAAAAAGACGGAAGAGTTCGTTGACAAGATTGCTGATTTAGCCGGAAGTCGTAGAAGCGAAGTTATCAAGCAGAATATCGTTGCTTTCAATACGACAAAGAACACAAATGAAGTAATATACTATTCAGTAAACGAAATTGCTCTTGCAATCAATGCAAAGAAAAAGGTTGAGTTTACATATTTTGATTATGATGCCAACCATAAGAAAGTTTACCGTAAGGAAGGAAAGGTATATAAAGTCAATCCTTTTGCTACGATATTCTCTGACGATAACTATTATCTTGTTTGCTACGATGATAAGTATTTGTCGGTTACACATTATCGTATAGACCGTATGGATAGGGTTAAAAAGACGGAAGAAGATGTTAAGGAATTACCGAGTGACCACGCATTATACAACTTAAAGAAACACAAAAAATCGGTGTTTGGTATGTATAATGGCGAAACCGAAAAGGTAAAGTTCATTGTTGAGAAAAACCTTATTGACGTTGTATATGACAAGTTTGGAAAAGACTTGAAACTGATGGCTTATGACGATGATAAATACACTTTTACTGCCGAAGTAAAGGTCAGCCCGATATTCTTCGGTTGGTGTTGTGCTTTTGGCGAAAGATTAAAGGTCGTAGCGCCGGATAGCATTATCGAAAAGTTAAAAGAACACGTTAAGACAATAAGCAATATGTATGAATAAATTTGAGAGAAAATTTAGTTGCAACTACATTTTGTCTTGAAAAATTCATTTATATATGATACAATATAGGCATAACTTAAACGAGGTGTGTTATGGTCAGTTATAAAAAACTATGGAAACTTCTAATTGATAAGGAAATGTCTAAAAAAGAACTCGCTGAAAAAGCCGGTTTGAGTACATACACTCTAACCAAGATGAATAAAGGTGATTCAGTCAAGTCTGATACGTTGGTTAAGATATGCAAGGCACTTAACTGTACGTTTGATGACATTATGGAAATAGTTGAAGGAGAATAAAAATGGCAGACATCAGAAAAGAACAAGAGCGTGATGAATTACATAAGGCGATATGGAACATCGCAAATGACCTTCGTGGAAGTGTTGACGGTTGGGACTTCAAACAATACGTTTTGGGTATTATGTTCTACCGCTATATTTCCGAGAATATCACGAATTATATAAATGCAGACGAACACGCCGCAGGAAACACCGATTTTAACTATGTGGACTTGTCTGATGAAGAAGCAGAAGAAGCAAGAGAGGATATGGTAAACACCAAAGGCTTCTTCATTTTGCCGAGCCAACTTTTTGTAAACGTTCGTAAGAAAGCTCCCAAAGACGAGAACCTTAACGAAACTCTTGAAAAAGTATTTAATGCTATTGAAACGTCTGCACAAGGAACTGTTAGTGAAGATGATTTCAAAGGATTGTTTGATGATATTGACGTAAACAGTAACAAGCTCGGTTCTACCGTTGCAAAGAGAAACGAAAAACTCGTAAAACTTCTTGACGGTATTGGAGATATGAAACTTGGCGATTATAAAGACAACACCATTGATGCTTTCGGTGATGCTTATGAGTTCCTTATGGGTATGTACGCATCTAACGCCGGAAAGAGTGGTGGCGAATACTTTACTCCACAAGAAGTATCAGAACTTTTAACAAGACTTACCGTAGTAGGAAAAACACAAGTAAACAAAGTTTACGACCCCGCTTGTGGTTCAGGTTCTCTTCTCTTGAAATTCGCAAAAGTTCTTGGCAAACAAAACGTTCGTCAAGGCTTTTACGGTCAAGAAATTAACCTTACTACTTACAACCTTTGCCGTATCAATATGTTCTTGCACGATATAGACTTTGATAAGTTCAATATCGCAAATGAAGATACACTTATTTCTCCCGCACATTGGGACGAAGAACCTTTTGAAGCAATCGTTTCTAATCCGCCTTATTCTACGAAATGGGTGGGCGATGATAACCCTTTGCTTATCAATGATACACGTTTTGCTCCGGCGGGTGTGCTTGCTCCTAAATCAAAGGCGGACTTGGCATTTATTATGCACTCTTTGGCTTGGCTTTCTACCAACGGAACAGCGGCTATCGTTTGCTTCCCCGGTATATTCTATCGTGGTGGCGCTGAACAAAAAATCCGTAAGTATTTGATTGATAATAACTATGTAGATTGTATTATTCAGTTGCCCGACAACCTTTTCTTTGGTACAAGTATTGCAACTTGCATTATGGTTTTGAAAAAGTCTAAAAACGATAACGCAACGCTTTTTATTGATGCTACTACTGAGTGCGAAAAGGTTACTAATAACAATAAACTTCGTGAACACCATATCGAAAATATTTTGAAGATGTTTACCGATAGAACTGATATTGATTATAAGGTTAGATTAGTTCCCAACTCTGAAATTGCGGACAATGCTTATAATCTTTCCGTAAGCACCTATATTGAAAAGGAAGATACAAAACAAGCAGTTGATATTAAGGTTCTCAATAAAGAAATTGAAGAGATAGTTGCTCGTGAAAATGTGTTGCGAGAAGAGATTGCAAAGATTATTGCAGAGATAGAGGGCTAATAATGATAAAAGTAGAAAAGCTTATTCAAGAACTCTGTCCTAATGGTGTGGAGTTCAAAAAACTTGACGAAGTATTTATTCAGTTTTCGGGGTTGACGGGGGTAACTAATAAATGGGCTGAAGAAGGAAATTGCTTATTTATTGATTATATGAATGCCTATAAAAACATATCAATCGACGTTGATAAGCTTGCAAAGGCTACAATTAAAAACTTCGACCAAACAAAGCTGAAGCAAGGGGATATATTGTTTACAAGCGCATCAGAAACCCCTGATGAATGTGCAATATCATCCGTTATAGAAAACGAGATACAAGAGAATGTATATCTTGATGACCACTTGTTTGGAATTAGATTAAAATCAGAATACGAAAATGTGTTGCTCCCTTCGTTCTTAAAGTATTATTTCCGCTCAGATTCTTTTAGAAAACAAATTAAGAAGGCTGTTCGAGGAGTAACAAGATTTTACATAGCAAAACCGAATTTTATGGATTTGCTCGTTCCGTTGCCGCCTTTGGCGGCACAACGTGAAATTGTCCACGTGTTGGATAAGTTCACGTTGTTATCGTCAGAGCTTGCAGCCGAGCTTGCAGCTCGGAGAGTGCAATACGAATATTACCGTGACGATTTGCTTAAAGTAAAAGATAATAGCGAAAGAGTGTCTATTGCAGATATTTGTATTCCTACAAAAAATATTAAATGGAAAGAGGCACAAGGAACATATAAATATATTGATTTAAGTTCCGTTGATAGAGATACTCATTTTATTCAAGCAGAGAGCGTTATTGATAAGGATTCTGCACCAAGTAGAGCGCAACAAATTGTTCTTAAAGATGATGTTTTATATGCTACAACACGTCCTACATTGAGAAGATATTGTATTATCAATGATGAATATGATAATCAAATTTGTAGTACGGGCTTTGCCGTTTTAAGGTCAAATAGGGAGCGTATTTTACCGAAATACTTATATTTTATTGTTTCATCAACAGCATTTTTGGATTATGTGGAAGCAAATCAAGAAGGAACAAGCTATCCTGCAATTTCCGATGGTAGATTGAAAGAATTTAGATTTAATTTACCATCAATAGAAACACAAAGCAGATTGGTTTATGTTCTTGAAAACTTCGATAAAATATGTTCGGACTTAAAAATAGGACTGCCCGCAGAAATCGAAAAAAGACAACAACAATATGAATATTACCGTGATAAACTGTTGACATTCGATACCAAGTCTGCGACAATCTTTGACAGACAGACAGACAGACAGACAGACAGACAGACAGGGCTAATTAGGCTCTTGCAGTATGTTTATGGTGCTATCTCGGTTAGTCTTGGCAATGTGTGTGAATACGCACGGGCAAGGCTGTCTGCAAGTGAATTAACACCTGAAAACTATGTGAGCGTTGAGAATTTGCTTTCAGAGAAAAGGGGCAAAAAAAATTCTGAATCCGTTCCACAAGAGGGACAACTGATTGAATATATCGAAAACGATGTGCTTATAGGAAATATAAGACCGTATTTGAAAAAAATTTGGTTTGCCGATAGACGTGGTGGAACAAACGGCGATGTTTTGGTAATAAGGGTTCAAGAAGAGTTTTCAAATATGATTGTACCCCGTTATTTATATCATTGTTTGGCTTCCGATGGGTTCTTCCATTATAACAATAGCTTCTCCAAAGGTGCTAAAATGCCACGAGGAGATAAAAGTGCAATAATGGAATACGAAATAGCGTTACCGACAGTTGAAGAACAAAACCGCATCGCAAGCATATTGGATAGATTTGATTTGCTTTGTAACGACCTTACCGATGGTATTCCTGCGGAAATCGAAGCAAGGCAAAGGCAGTACGAATATTATAGAGATAAATTATTGACTTTCAAAAAACTCTCGTAAGGAGAAAACAGTATGGCTTTCTTTAACATAGTGGCTCAATCGAGCGAAAGCACGGTTGTAACGGAATATAAACCGTCAACGACACGTTCAGATGCTTACCAAAGCGAAGCAGACTTGGAGCGTGAGTTTATCAGGCTTTTGGGCGAACAAAGCTACGAATACGTAAGTATCAAGAGCGAAGATGACCTTATTAAAAATCTTCGCAAAAAACTTGAAGAATTAAATAGCTATGAGTTTAGTGAAGATGAGTGGAAACGCTTTTTCAATGAGTGCATAGCAAATACTAATGACGGTATCGTTGAAAAAACGAGAAAAATTCAAGAAGATAACGTTCAAATCTTAAAGACTGATGCAGGGTTCACAAAGAACATTACGCTTATTGATAAGGTAAATATCCACAACAACAAGTTGCAAGTTATCAATCAATATGAAGCATCGGGTAATCACGATAATAGATATGACGTTACTATTCTTGTAAACGGTTTTCCACTTGTTCACGTA
>JAZNAB010000058.1:0-2789 GCA_045586285.1 Candidatus Flemingiibacterium sp.
ATTCATCAGAAAAAGAAAATACCTACTCTTGAGGTTGTATTTTGCGTACTCCACGCAGGCGGTAAATTCGGCGGTGAGGGATATAAAATCGCCGGAGGTTTACACGGTGTAGGTGCATCGGTTGTTAATGCTCTTTCTGAATGGATGGAGGTAGAAAACCGCCGTGAAGGTAAGCTCTATACTGAAAGATTTGAAAGAGGAAAGGTTGCAAGAGCTTTCAGCGAAAGCGAAATCTCTCCCGACGAACACGGACTTTATGTAAGATTTAAGCCTGATTCCACAATTTTTGAGGAAACTGTTGTTGATTATGATACTGTTTTAAACAGATTAAGAGAACAGTCCTTCTTAAATGCAGGTGTAAAAATTGTTTTGAGAGATGAAAGAGGAATTGAAGCTTCCGAGGAAGAAAGAGAACAGCTTTCAGAGGACGAAGCTCCAAGCTTAGCTCAAAGATACGGCGCTCCTGAAATAGAGCTTTGCTATGAGGGTGGAATAAAGAGCTTTGTTGAGCATCTTAACAATTCCCGCAGATTCGCAATGATACACCCTGATGTAATTTATATGAAGGGTGAGAAGAACGATGCTGTTGCAGAGGTAGCTATTCAGTATAATGACAGTTATAATGAAATGATAATGTCCTTTGCAAACAATATGCATACAATAGAGGGAGGAACACACGAAACAGGATTTAAGCAATCTTTGACAAGCGTTTTGAATGACTATGCTCATAAACACGGAATTTTAAAATCAGATGAAAAGCTTTCGGGAGAGGATACCCGTGAGGGACTTTGCGCTATTATAAGTGTAAAACTGACAGATGCTCAGTTTGAAAGCCAGACTAAAGCAAAGCTTGGAAACTCAGAAATGAGAACTCTCGTATCTTCTATAATGAACGAGAAGCTTACAGAATATTTTGAAGAAAATCCTGCTACAGCAAAGTCTATACTTGAAAAAGCTCTCGCAGCCTCAAGAGCAAGAGAAGCCGCAAGAAAAGCAAGAGATTTAACAAGACGCAAGAGTGTGCTTGAAGGTTCAACACTTCCCGGTAAGCTTGCAGACTGTCAGGAAAAGAGAGTTGAAGTAACTGAGCTTTATCTTGTAGAGGGAGATTCTGCGGGCGGTTCTGCCAAGAGCGGACGAAACAGTAAATTCCAAGCTATTCTCCCACTTCGAGGAAAGGTATTGAACGTTGAAAAGAGCCGTCTTGATAAGGTTTATACAAACACATCTCTGATACCGATTATACAGGCTCTCGGCTGCGGTATCGGCGATGAATTTGATATAAATAAGTTAAGATACGGAAAAATTATTCTTATGGCCGATGCAGACGTTGACGGTTCACATATAAGAATACTTTTATTAACATTCTTCTTCCGTCATATGAAAAAGCTTATAGAAGACGGACACATTTATCTTGCACAGCCGCCGCTTTATAAGATTGTAAAATCCAAAAAGGCTCATTACGCATACAGCGATGCCGAAAGAGATTCTATATTAGCTGAGCTTGGCGAAAACGTAAAAACCAGCAGATATAAAGGTCTTGGTGAAATGAACGCAGATCAGCTTTGGGAAACAACTATGGATCCTGAAACCCGTACTTTACTTAAGGTTACGGTTGAAGATGCTATGGCTTGTGATGAAATGTTCTCAATACTTATGGGAGATAAGGTAGAGCCTCGCCGTGAGTTTATAGAAAAGAATGCTGTATATGCTACCAATCTTGATATTTAACTTTTAAATGAGAGATTTTAAATATAATAAAAACAGGAACGGTATTTGTAATGAACAATAAAGAAAATATAGAAAATCTTGAATTTCCGGATCAGAAGATAATAGGAATAGAGATGAAAAATGAGGTTGAAAACTCATTTATTGCTTATTCAATGAGCGTAATTATGTCCAGAGCTCTTCCAGACGTAAGAGATGGACTAAAGCCTGTACATAGACGTATTTTATATGCTATGTATGAGGACAAGCTGACCTACGATAAGGATTTTCGTAAGTCAGCCACCACAGTCGGTAACGTGCTCGGTAGATACCACCCCCACGGTGACTCTGCCGTTTACGACACAATGGTAAGACTTGCACAGTCCTTTTCTCTCAGACATACTCTGGTTGAAGGTCAGGGTAACTTTGGTTCTATAGACGGCGACCCTGCGGCTGCTTACCGTTATACAGAAGCAAGACTGTCAAAGCTTTCCAACGAAATGATGGCGGATATAGAAAAGAATGTTGTTGATTTTACTCCAAACTTTGATAACACTCTTATGGAGCCTACGGTTCTTCCTGCACGTTTTCCAAACTTACTTGTAAACGGTTCTATCGGTATTGCCGTTGGTATGGCAACCTATATTCCCCCTCACAATCTCGGAGAAGTTATTGACGGAACTATTTACCTTATGGATAATCCCGACTGTGAAATAAAGGATCTTATGCAGTTTATAAAGGGCCCGGATTTCCCGACCGCCGCAACTCTTTACGGCTCTAACGGAATATACGAAGCCTATACAACGGGTAAAGGTCACGTTATGGTGCGCTCCAAGTGCGAAATTGACGAGGAGAAAAAACAGATTATTGTAACGGAAATACCTTATCAGGTTAATAAGAGTATGCTTGTTGAATCAATAGGCCATCTTGTTAATGAAAAGAAAATTGAAGGTATTACCGATATTACCGACCTTTCGGACAGAACAAACGGTATAAGAATTGCCATTGATTACAGACGTGATGCCAATCCGCAGATAATCTTAAATCAGCTTTATAAATATTCGCAGCTTCAGGATACCTGT
>JAZNAB010000059.1:0-16585 GCA_045586285.1 Candidatus Flemingiibacterium sp.
TTGCCCTAATATGGCAACAATGCTTTGTTTTATTACAACAGATATTGCTATTAAATCCGAGCTACTACAAAAGGCACTCTCCGAGGTAATTGTAGACACCTTTAATATGGTTAGTGTTGACGGTGATACTTCAACAAATGATATGGTGACTATTCTTGCTTCCGGTAAAGCAGGTAACTCTGAAATTACCAGTGAAGACGAGGGATATTTGAAATTTAAGGCGGCTCTTTTCAAGCTTTGTAAGAAGCTTTGTATGTCAATTGCTGCGGACGGTGAAGGCGCTACAAAGTTGATTGAGTGCGTTGTCCGTAATTACAGCACCGTTGAAGGCGCAAGAGTTCTCGCAAAGTCGGTTATTTCATCATCTCTTGTAAAAACAGCAATGTTTGGCGCAGACGCAAACTGGGGCAGAATTTTATGTGCTTTAGGTTATTCGGGAGAAGATTTTGATACCAATAAGATTGATGTAAAATTTAAGAGCAAGGTTGGCGAAATTTTAGTTTGTAAAGATGGCAGAGGCGTTGAATTTTCCGAAGAACTTGCTAAGAAAATACTGCTTTGTGAACACATTATAATTGACGTTGACACAAATTCGGGCAATTTTGATGCTGTTGCTTGGGGATGTGATCTCAGCTATGAATATGTTAGAATTAACGGAGATTACCGTTCTTAACTATTGAAAGAAAAGGTGTAAAAAATGTTTTTATCAAATCAAGATAAGGCAACTGTGCTTACAGAAGCACTTCCTTATATTCAAAAATACACAGGACAAACAATTGTAATTAAATACGGCGGAAACGCTATGATTAACGAAGGACTTAAAAATGCTGTAATCAGTGACCTTGCGCTTTTACAGCTTGTCGGAATCAATGTTGTTTTAGTTCACGGCGGCGGACCGGAAATTACCGAGATGCTTGGCAGAGTTGGCAAGGAAAGTAAGTTTATCAATGGTATGCGCTATACAGACGATGAAACTATTGAAATAGTTCAAATGGTTTTAGCAGGAAAGACGAATAAGGATCTTGTTAATAAAATTGAACGTATCGGCGGTAAGGCAGTTGGACTTTGCGGAATTGACGGCGGTATGATTAAAGCACACAAAAAAGACGGAGAAGTTGACTACGGAAATGTCGGTGATATTTATGAAATAGATGCGTCTATTATTAAGGATACTATCGAAAAAGGATATATCCCCGTTGTTTCAACCGTTGCACTTGGAGATGATGACTGTCCCGTTTACAATATAAATGCAGATATTGCGGCAAGTAAAATTGCGGTTGCACTTGGAGCCTCAAACCTGCTTCTCTTGACAGATATTCGTGGCGTTATGAGAGATGTAAAGGATGAAGATACACTTATTCCTGTTATTCATCTTGACGAGGTAGATAATCTTATCAAAGATGGCGTAATCAGCGGCGGAATGATACCTAAAATCAACTGCTGTGTTGATGCTGTTAAAGGCGGAATTGCTCATACTGTAATTCTTGACGGAAGAATTTCACATTCAATTTTAATTGAAATGCTCTCTGATGAGGGTATTGGTACAATGTTTACAAAATAATGGTGAAAAAAATGAATTCTAATGAAATTATTAAGCTTGATCAGAATTTTATAATGCAAACCTACGGAAGACTTCCCATTGCTCCTAAGGTTGCAAAGGGGGCAACTCTCATAGATGCTGACGGCAAGGAATATATTGATTTTACAAGTGGCATTGGAGTTAACTCTCTTGGTTGGTGTGATGAAGGTTGGAACAATAGAATAAAGGCTCAGCTTGAAAAGTATGCTCATATTTCTAACTATTATTACAGCGAAAATGCAGGTAAACTTGCAGAAAAGCTATGCTTGGCATCAGCGCTGTCAAGAGTCTTTTTTGCAAACTCAGGTGCTGAGGCAAATGAGGGTGCAATAAAAACTGCGAGAAAATATTCATTTGATAAGTACGGCGAGGGAAGAAGCACAATTGTTTCACTTGTTAATTCTTTCCACGGAAGAACTATAACAACTCTTGCGGCTACAGGTCAAGATGTTTTCCATAATTATTTCTATCCGTTTACAGAAGGATTTAAATATGCTCCTGCAAACAATTTGAGTGCGCTTGAAGATTGTCTTACTGATGACGTTTGTGCTGTAATGGCAGAGCTTATTCAGGGGGAAGGCGGCGTTAACGAACTTGATTTTGGTTATATTAAAGCACTTCGAGAGATTTGTGATAAAAAGGATATACTTTTGATTATTGATGAGGTTCAAACCGGAATCGGAAGAACCGGAAAACTTTTTGCGTATGAGCATTATTCTGTAAAGCCTGACATTTTAACACTTGCAAAGGGACTTGGCGGTGGACTTCCCATCGGTGCTTTTCTGGTTGGAACAAAGGTGGAAAACACGCTCTCTTCAGGAACACACGGCAGTACGTTTGGTGCTAATCCTCTTAGTACCGCCGGCGCACTTGAAGTTATGGAACGTGTTAATAATACCGAATTTCTTACTAATGTTATAAATAAAGGCGAGTTAATTAAAAAACTTATACTTGATACAAAACCCTCAAAGGTTAAAGGTGTTCGAGGAAAAGGTCTTATGATCGGTTTTCAGGTTGAAGGATCTCCTAAAGATTATCTTAAAGCTGCTGCCGAAAATGGTTTGTTGGTATTAACTGCAGGAAAAGACGTTATAAGACTTTTACCGCCGTTAAATATTTCCGATGATGAAATTATTAAAGGCACAAAGATTTTATCTGATATTCTTAAATAAATTCAAAAGAGGTAATTGTAATGTTAAAAAAAGATTTACTAAAAATGTCCGATTTATCAAAAGAGGATATAATTGATATACTTAATCTTGCAACACAGCTTAAATATGAGCAAAAAAACGGTATTGCACATAAGCTTCTTGCAGGTAAAACTCTTGGTATGATTTTCGAAAAGGCTTCAACAAGAACCCGTGTTTCTTTTGAAACAGGTATGTATCAACTTGGCGGTCAGGCGCTATTCTTATCTTCACGTGATCTTCAAATCGGACGTGGAGAGCCTATTGAAGACACTGCCCGTGTTCTCTCAAGATATCTTGATGGTATTATGATAAGAACCTTTAAGCAGGAAGAAGTTGAAAGTCTTGCTAAATACTCAGATATTCCGATTATAAACGGTCTTACAGACTACTGTCACCCTTGCCAAGTACTTGCCGACTTACTTACAGTCCGTGAGTTTAAGGGGAATTTTGAAGGCCTTAAGATGTGCTATATAGGCGACGGAAATAATATGGCAAATTCTCTTATTGTAGGCGGTCTTACTGTTGGAATGAAAGTAAGCGCTGCTTGTCCAAAAGCCTATTCTCCTGAAAGTTCCGTTCTTGAATTTGCTAAAGCATATGGCGACAAATTTACATTAACCGATAACGTTTTAGAAGCAGCAAAAGACGCAGATGTTCTTTTCACAGATGTATGGGCTTCAATGGGTCAGGAAGATGAAGCAGAGAAACGTCGCATTGCATTTAAAGGTTACCAGATAAACGATGAAGTAATGGCTGTCGCTAAAGAAGATGCTATTGTTCAGCATTGTTTACCTGCTCACCGTGAGGAAGAAATTACTGCAAAGGTATTTGAAGCTCACGCTAATGAAATTTTTGAGGAAGCTGAAAACAGATTACACGCTCAAAAGGCGGTTCTTGTCAAGTTAATGGCAAAGGACTGATGCTTTAATTTTATATTATAACAAAAATCAGCCTGTTTTATGGCTGATTTTTTTATTTTATTATTGATTTTTGTTTGTAAATATGATATACTTATAATATAATAGTAATGCCGAGCACAAAGGTCTGCTGACTGCAAGGCTTATAATTGATTCTTCTGCCGCAAAGGGTTTACCAATGCAAAAGAGATAATCTGACATAGTATAATTATGCCATAACTCTGACAGAAGATGTCAGAGTTATTTTATTTGGAGATGAAAATGGATACAAGAGTTGCGCTTATTGGTATTGTTGTTGAAGATAAAGCAGCAGTTGCTAAATTAAATGACATATTGAGTAAATACGGTGACTATATTGTTGGCCGTATGGGAATACCGCACAGAGAAAGAAATATTTCTATTATAAGTGTAGTTGTTGACGCTCCACAGAATGTTATAGCTGCACTTTCCGGTAAACTCGGAGCTATAGACGGCGTTACATCTAAAACTATATATTCAAAGGTTGGAATAGATAATGATTAAGCTTCCATCTCTTAAAGACCTTACACAAAAAGAGCTTGAAGAGCTAATTTTACTATCTTTGAGTAACACTGACGATGGCAGAGAACTTTATGAAGCATTAATTCATAAAGCCGAAACAGTACGAGATAATGTATACGGCAGAAAAGTTTTTTTGCGAGGTCTTATTGAATTTACTTCTTATTGTAAGAATAATTGTTTATACTGCGGACTAAGGCGTGATAATTTGAATGCTTCACGTTATAGACTAACTCAAAAGCAGATTTTGGAGTGTTGTGATTACGGCCATTCCATAGGTTTTCGAACTTTTGTACTTCAAGGCGGCGAAGATGGATATTATTCGGACATAATTTTATCGGAAATTATATATAAGATTAAAAGTAAATATCCCGATTCAGCAGTTACAGTATCATTCGGAGAACGCTCATACGAGTCCTACAAGCTTCTTCGTGAAGCCGGGGCAGATAGATATTTACTTCGTCACGAAAGTGCCGATAATGTCCATTATGCAAGTCTACACACACAAGATATGACACTTGGAAACCGTATTAAATGCCTATATTACTTGAAAAACCTTGGTTATCAGGTTGGCGCAGGATTTATGGTTGGTTCTCCGGGGCAAACCCCAAAAACTCTTGCTAAGGACATATTGTTTCTGAAGGAACTTAATCCTCAAATGGTTGGTATTGGCCCATTTATTCCTCACAAAGATACTCCTTTTAGAGATAAAATTCAGGGGGGGCTAGAGCCCACATTATTAATGCTTGCAATTACAAGAAATGTACTTCCTAAGGTGCTTTTGCCTGCGACAACTGCTCTTGGTACAATTGCTTGTGACGGGCGTGAACGAGGTATTTTGGCAGGGGCAAATGTTTTGATGCCTAACTTATCTCCAAAAGAGGTCAGAGAAAAGTATTTATTGTATAATAACAAGCTTTGCAGCGGCGATGAAACTGCTGAATATATTTTAGAGCTAAAAGAAAGGTTAAAAAGAATAAATTGTCCCATTGATTTTTCAAGAGGGGATTCATTAAATATCGGAGGTTAACTATGTACGACGTTAATTCATTAAAAGCTGAAGAATTTATTTCTGATGAAGAAATTAAACAAACACTTGCCTATGCTGATGAACATAAAAATGACAAGGCTCTTATTGAAAAGATTATATCCAAAGCAAAAGAGAGAAAAGGACTTTCACATATAGAAGCATCGGTTCTTCTTGCTTGTGAAGACGAGAGCGTAATTAATGAGATTTACAGTCTTGCAAAGCAGATAAAACAAGATTTTTACGGCAACAGAATTGTTATGTTTGCGCCTCTGTATTTATCAAACTATTGCGTAAACGGTTGTGTTTATTGTCCTTATCACGCTAAAAATAAAACTATTCCAAGAAAAAAGCTTACACAAGATGAAATTCGCCGTGAGGTTATTGCGCTTCAGGATATGGGACATAAGCGTCTTGCTATTGAGGCGGGCGAAGATCCTGTAAATAATCCTATTGAATATATCCTTGAATCTATTAATACTATTTACTCAAACAAGCACAAAAACGGCGCTATTCGCAGAGTAAATGTAAACATTGCAGCAACAACTGTTGAAAATTATAGAAAGCTTCGTGATGCCGGAATCGGAACTTATATTCTTTTCCAAGAAACATATCATAAAGAAAGCTATGAAAAACTACACCCTACTGGACCGAAGCACAATTATGCTTATCATACAGAGGCAATGGACAGAGCGATGGAAGGCGGAATTGACGACGTAGGCCTTGGTGTTCTTTTTGGTCTTGAGCTTTATAGGTACGAGTTTGCAGGTCTTTTGATGCACGCTGAGCATCTTGAGGCAGTTCACGGCGTTGGACCTCATACAATTTCCGTACCAAGAATTAAAAAAGCGCAGGATATTGATCCTACCGCATTTGACAATTCAATATCTGATGAAATATTTGCAAAAATATGTGCATTAATACGTATTTCCGTTCCATATACCGGAATGATTATTTCTACTAGAGAAAGTAAGGAAGTACGTGAGAAAGTTCTAAGTCTTGGAGTTTCACAAATTAGCGGAGCATCTAAAACAAGTGTCGGCGGTTACTGTGAAGCTGAGCCGGAAGATGAAAGCTCAGCACAGTTTGACGTTTCCGATAACAGAACACTTGACGAGGTTGTCAATTGGTTAATTCGCCTTGGATATATCCCAAGTTTCTGTACTGCTTGTTACAGAGAGGGAAGAACCGGCGACAGATTTATGGATTTGTGCAAAAACAAGCAAATTCAAAACTGTTGTCACCCCAATGCATTGATGACATTAAAAGAATATTTGATGGACTATGCTTCTATGGATACGAGAATTATCGGAACAGATTTGATTCTTCGTGAAATCGGCAATGTAACTAATGAAAAAGTTCGTTCAATTCTTATAAAACGCCTAAAAGATATAAGAAACGGTGAACGTGATTTCAGATTTTAATTTGAGGTGAATATGGCAGGATTAAATGAAACAACATCTTCAGAGCGTGTTCATATAAGTTTTTTTGGCAGAAGAAATGCAGGAAAATCTTCATTAATTAACGCTTTGACAGGACAAAAACTTGCTATTGTATCAAGTACCGCAGGTACTACAACAGATCCCGTTTCAAAGGCTATGGAGCTTTTGCCGCTCGGTCCTGTAATATTGACAGATACCGCTGGTCTTGATGATGATAGCGATCTTGGAGCGCTTCGGATTGAAAAAACACTTGAGGTATTATTAAAAACAGATATTGCTGTTATAGTTGTTGATGCAAGTATAGGGGTGACTGATTTTGAAACTGACTTAATATCTGATATTACTATTAAAAAAATCCCTTATCTTACCGTATATAATAAGTGTGATTTGATTTCAGATGATAGCAAACCTTGTGGCATATGTGTCAGCTCT
Source organism: Candidatus Flemingiibacterium sp. (assembly GCA_045586285.1). Taxonomy (GTDB): domain Bacteria; phylum Bacillota; class Clostridia; order Oscillospirales; family CAG-272; genus Flemingiibacterium. Next base: position 7,125 of record JAZNAB010000059.1, read on the forward strand.
TTTACGGGAGAGGGAATAGAAGAGTTTAAAAATCGGTTAGCATCTTTTCTTGTTGTTGAGGATAACGGCAAGTTGACTTCCGATCTTGCCTCAAACGGTGACGTTGTGCTCTTGGTTACTCCAATTGACTCTTCAGCGCCAAAGGGGAGAATTATTTTGCCGCAGCAGCAGGTCCTTCGCGATTTACTTGATCATAACGCTTTACCGATGTTTTGCAGAGAAACTGAAATTTCTGCTGCTCTTGAAAAGCTTTCTGTACCGCCGAAAATTGTAATTTGCGATTCTCAGGTGTTTGGACTTGTTTCAAAACTTGTACCGGAAAGTATTCCGCTTACATCATTTTCAATGCTTATGGCAAGATACAAAGGTAACTTTAAAGAGGCTGTTAAAGGGGCAGCAGCTCTTGATAATATTAAAACAGGTGATAAGATTTTAATTTCAGAGGGGTGTACTCATCACCGACAATGTGAAGATATTGGTACAATTAAGTTACCTAACTTTATACGTAAATATACAAACTGTGAGCCTGAATTTGAATTTACCTCAGGCGGAGAATTCCCTGGAGATTTGTCTTCTTATAAATTGGTAATTCATTGCGGCGGCTGTATGTTAAGACCTCGGGATATTGCAAATCGTTATAACCGTGCACTTGAAGCAGGCGTTCCGATGACAAATTACGGTATTGCAATCGCAAAAATTCACGGTATTTTAGACAGAGCATCAAAGCCTCTTGTTGAATAAACAATAAAAAAGAGCAGGTTAATCCATATATTATTAAGGATAACCTGCTTTTTTCTATTATAATTTTATAGGATACCTACAACAAGTAAGTTGATTATTTAAGCATATTTTTTATTATTTCGGGGAGTGCTGACATAGCTTCGTTAAGCTTTGTAATATCGCCAACACCAGCCATTGCGGAGTCAGGGCGTCCGCCGCCTTTTCCACCTGTAAGTGCTGCACAAGCTCCAACAAGTTTTCCTGCAAGTACTCCGGCAGCAACTGCAGATTTTCCACAGCCTGCAACAAGATTTGCTTTGCCGTCAACATTAGTCGCAAGAACTACAACAGCAGTTTCATCTTTATCCTTTAGGTTGTCTATAACCTGTCTTGCCGCATCGGGAGCCATACCCTCAGTAATAGCGTATGCAAATGTTACTGCGCCTATTTTTTCTGCATTATTCATTATATCTGCAGTTTTTGATTCAGCAATTTTAGCACTGAGAGTTTGTATTTCTTGCTTTGCACTTTTAAGCTCGTCTGATATTTGCGCTGCACGCTTTGAAATATCTGCAGGAGAGGTTTTAAGTTCTTCAGCAGTCTTAGCAATTAGCTCGTCCTTAGCTTCAATATAACGAAGAACTTCATAACCAGTAATAGCTTCAATTCTGCGAACTCCGGAAGCAACTGAAGACTCGGAAATAATCTTGAATAAACCTACTTTAGCTGTGTTGTCAAGATGTGTACCGCCGCAGAGCTCAGTCGAAAATGTTCCCATCTTGACCATTCGTACAACATTACCGTATTTTTCACCAAAGAGAGCCATAGCTCCTTCTTTTTTTGCTGTTTCAATATCGGTTTCTTTTGTAATAATATCCTCGCCGATAAGAATATGTGCATTAACAAGAGCTTCAACTTTGGAAATTTCGTCGTTTGTAAGTGCTTGAAAATGTGTAAAGTCAAATCTGCCTCGTGTACTGTCAACATATGAACCTGCTTGTTCTACGTGAGTGCCAAGAACTTGTCTTAAAGCCGCCTGTAACAGATGAACAGCAGAGTGGTTTCTCATAATAGATTTTCTATTGGGATTATTAATTTCAGCCCTTACTTTATCTCCGACACTAACTTCACCGTTGACAATTGTGCAAAGGTGAATATAAACACCGTCGGATTTTTTTGTGTCGCTGACCGAAATCATCGTGTCATTATCATAAATAGTACCGATGTCGCCAACTTGTCCTCCGCCTTCACCATAGAAGCAGGTCTTGTCAAGTATTAATGAGAAGTCACCTTCGGTAACTTTATCAACAGGTACATCGTCAACAATTATGGCAAGAACCTTTGCGCCGTTTGTAACATCTTCATTATATCCTGTAAACTCGGTTTTTGGAAGACCAGCAATAAGAGTTTTACTTGTATCGCTCCAACCGCTTATATTGGCTCTGGCATTTCTGGCACGGGTTTTTTGAGCTTCCATAAGCTCTATAAAAGCATCTTCGTCAATTTTTAGATTGTTTTCACTTACTATTTCACGAGTGAGGTCAATAGGGAAGCCGAATGTATCGTAAAGCTTGAATACTTCATCGCCTGAAATTGTATCAACTCCATCTTGCAGAGCTCTCTTGATAAGGTTGGATAAAATAGAAAGTCCGGCGTCGATTGTTGCATCAAAGCGCTCTTCTTCCATAGAAATTACTTTTAAAATATAGTCATTCTTTTCAACAAGTTCAGGGTAGCCATCTTTGTTTTGTTCAACTACAACAGCACAAAGTTCACATAAGAACGGACGATTAATTCCGAGAAGCTTTCCGTGTCTTGCAGCTCTTCTGAGAATACGGCGAAGTACATAGCCTCTTCCTTCGTTTGAGGGAATTACGCCATCGGAAATCATAAATGTAGCGCTTCTGATGTGGTCGGTAATTACTCTGATTGAAACATCTGTTTCGTCGCCATTACCGTAAGTCTTGCCGGAAATTGCGCAAACTGTGTCAAGGATTTTTCTGACTGTATCTACTTCAAATAGATTGTCAACACCTTGCATTACACAAGCAAGGCGTTCAAGTCCCATACCGGTATCGATATTCTTTTGAACAAGTTCAGTATAGTTACCGTTGCCATCATTGTTAAACTGTGTAAATACATTGTTCCAGATTTCCATATATCTATCGCAGTCGCAACCTGGCTTACAGTCAGGAGAACCGCAACCGTATTTTTCGCCTCTGTCAAAATATATTTCAGAACAAGGACCGCAAGGACCCGAGCCGTGCTCCCAGAAGTTATCAGCTTTTCCAAGTCTGACAATATGAGCAGGGTTAACACCAATGTCATTAACCCAAATATCGTATGCTTCGTCATCATTTTCATAAATAGAAGGCCAAAGAAGTTCACCAGGGATTTCAAGTGTGACAGTTAAAAATTCCCAAGCCCAAGCAATAGCTTCTTTCTTAAAATAATCTCCAAAAGAGAAGTTGCCGAGCATTTCAAAATATGTGCCGTGACGGGCAGTTTTTCCAACTCTTTCAAGGTCGGGGGTTCGTATACATTTCTGACAGGTTGTAACACGTCTTCTTGGCGGCTCAACTTCACCTGTAAAGTATTTTTTCATCGGCGCCATACCGGAGTTAATTAAAAGTAAAGATTTGTCGTTGTTTGGAACAAGTGAAAAACTTCCGAGTCTAAGATGACCTTTAGATTCGAAAAAACTGAGATATTTTTCACGAAGCTCATTTAAGCCGGTCCATTTCATTATAGTGTCCTCCAAAGAATTTAAATACAGTAATAATTATAACATTTAAGGAATAAAAAGTCAATTATATAACTCAAATATTATTTGCTATCCTTTAAAATAATTTTGTATATTTCGTTTATAGCAAACGTTAGTATTACAGAAATTATTATAGTTGTTATTGAAGCAAGACTTAGTCTTGTAATTCCGAAAACAGCTCCGATTGAACTGATTGAAAACATAGAGATAATAAACATTATTACTCCAATTATAAAAGCAACAAAGCTTGTACAAATTTTCGTTCCTGATTCAAACAAACTTTTTTCGGTGGAGAGGGAAGTGAAGCTAACAAGCCTGTTAAGAAGAAAAGCAACAAATGCAAGTGTAGAAAATTCCGCACTAGATATATTAAAATTCATAAGTAACAGTAAAGGATAAGGCAACAAAATCGTAAGTGCTTCAAACATTGCAAATAATAGAGCACGAATATTCATACTAAGCGGATTTTTAAGATTTTGTTCTGCATTATCTTTTAAAAGTAGAGAATTATGAGGCGGTTTGGCAAATGCTGCTGATAAGATTGCCGCAAGGTCTACTATTAGTCCGCTAAACACAATCTGAGCAGGATTTAAAACTGTTGTTCCAAGGAATAAAGAACCTAAGATAATAAAAATCCTTGACAGTTGAGATGTGGTTAAATACTTAACCATACGTATAAGATTTTTATAAATTGTTCTTGCATATTCAAGTGTTGAAATAACAGCTGAAAATCCGCCGTTCCCTTTATCATCTGTATCGGAAACAACAACGTCAGATATAAACTTCAGTGCTTCCGAATCAAAACTATCTCTTCCTAAAACCTTTGAATATGCAGGTGTTCCTCTGGAACGGATATCGATTCCCATACGCTTTGCTCTTGGGGAAATTGTTGTGCTTTGAGCAAAACCTACATTGGCCTGTTTTAATAGGATAGCACCGTTCATTCCGCCGGTCAAAAGTCCAACACGTTCACCGTTGTCTCTCATCATTTTAACAATTTGAGATAATTTTTTGTTCTTTATTCCGACATACATATTATAAAGATTAAGGTTTGTACGAAGCAGCTCATTACTCATCTCGTCAGCTCTGTTTGCTGTAAGAATTTGCTTTTCGTTATCTATTATGCCAACAGACATAGCAAGATATTTATCATTTTCGCTGTATTTATCAGTTGTCATAATAACGTGTATTCCTGCGTTTTTACAACGTGAAATAGTTTCGGCCAAGCCTTTTTGTATTGGTTCTTTTATAGCCATAAAGCCTTCAAATGTTAAATCTGATTGAATTGAACCGATTCTGGCGAGGTTGTTATATCCTGTAACACCTGTAGCTAGAGCTACAACTTTATATGAAGATTTTGTGAGCGATGCGGCTATAGATAAGAGTTCAATTCGCTTTTGGGAGTTTAGGCTGAAAACTCTGCCTCCTTTTGCATAATACTGACAAGAATTAAGAATGCTTTCAGCTTCACCCCTACAAACTGCCATATACTGCTTGTCCGAGTCACGAGTTAGAGTTGTTTCAAATTTAGAAGCCCCACCCGCACCTATATGCTCGATAATAGGATAGGAACGTTCTATCGTTGAGTTGTATAGGGAAAGGGACTGAGCAATATTAATAATTGCTTCCTCTTCGGAATTGATTTTGCGTGAATTCTGTGACAGGCTTGTAAGTCCTATTCCGTATATTCCTGTTGATATAACACCTGATAAAATAACGCTGCGAAGTTTATCAACCCTGTCAATATCATTAGCAGAATATAACTTGCCCGAAGCATAGATTTTTTCAACAGTACAATTGCTGCTGGTTATAATGCCGTCTTTCGGGACAATAATTGTATTTAAATTTTTTAGTTCTTCAAGTTTTTCTGCATTTTTTATAATAGCACCGACATTTATATCTCGGCGACGTTTCATAGCGCTGAAAATTCCACAACCTACGATTATGTATCCGAATGCAATATATAGCTCGGACATAGCCGCAGCCGAAAGTGAAATGCCTGTTAAAAATACATTAAAAATATCCGAGCCTTTTGCAGCAAACAGTTTTACCACAGTAATTATAAATACTAGCAAAAGCATAGAAAGACTCCATACTGAGCAGTATTTTTTTAATTTAGATAATATTTTTAGGTTTTCGTGCGTTGTAATAGGCTTGATTTTGCCAAGCCTTGAAGCAACAACGTTTTTACCTGTCGTTACAACAATTGCTCTTCCGTTTCCTGCTGTGACAATTGTTGATGCAAATACGGTATTCTTTTGAAGATCAATAGGCAGAGAAGGGGCATAGTGTTCAAAGTCAGCTCTTTTTTCAACTGAATTCTGAATCCCGGTCAATGTTCCTTCATTTACAAAAAGGCCGTCAGAGGCGCACAATCTACAGTCAGCAGGAACAATATCACCTGCCGATAAATAGATTAAATCACCGGGAACAAGAGCTCTCATATCAAGAAGCATAAGCCTTCCATCTCTCATAACCTTAGCTGTAGGCAATGAATATTCGGTCATTCCGGATAAAACCTTTTGCGCTTTGAGTGAAGTCAAATATGCCGAAACATAATTGATTATAATCATAGTAATTATAGCACCGGCTGCAATAGGTACTTCAAAGATCATTGCAACAATTACAGCGGCTATAAGCAAAATTACAGAGTAATCATTCGGCAAAGGTTTATTATTCTGAGCTTCACTTGAAGTATAAATATTATTTACACCGTACTTGCGGCGAATACGTTTGATATTTTCAGGCTGCAGACCTTCATTACGGTCTGTTTCAAATCTCTTTTCTATTTGATCAAGAGATTTGTCGTACCATGTGTGTTTTTCGTTAATACTATTCATGCGAAATCAAATGCTAAAGCTCCGTCACGGATACTTAAAGCTGTCATTGTAAATTTGTTTTGGTAGTTTGAGATAATCTTTTCAGCAAGTTTATCTTCTACCTCTGTCTGAATAAATCTTCTCATATTGCGAGCACCGTACTTTCTGCTGTATGATTTACTTGCAATAAAACGAGCCGCTGCATCTGTCCATTTAAAAGCAATTCCGTTTTCTGCAAGGGTATCTTTTAGCTGGTTTAGCATAATAGCTGCTATTTCTGTAAAATCTTTTTCTTCAAGAGCTCGGAAAGTAATTATTTCGTCAATCCTGTTTATAAATTCAGGTCTTAAGAATTCAGAGAGTGATTTTTCTGTTTTATCTTCAAGAAGACTTGAGTTTTCAGATCCAAATCCGGCTCTTGATGAACCGACACTTGAACCGGCATTTGTTGTCATCACAAGTATTGTATTTGAAAAATCTACAACTCTGCCGTGAGAGTCGGTTATTTTTCCGTCGTCTAAAATTTGCAACAATATATTCAGTACATCAGGGTGAGCTTTTTCTATCTCGTCAAGAAGCACTACGGAATAGGGATGACGTCTGATTTTTTCTGTTAACTGCCCTGCATCATCAAATCCCACATATCCGGGCGGTGAGCCAATGATTTTAGAAACAGCGTGCTTCTCCATATATTCTGACATATCAATTCGTATAAGTGCGTCGGGAGTGCTAAACAAATCCTTGGCGATAGTTTTAACAAGCTCGGTTTTTCCGACACCTGTAGGTCCTGCGAAAATAAATGATACCGGTTTGCGTTTGCTTGAAACACCAGCTCTTCCACGTTTAATTGCACGAACTACTGCTGATATTGCCTTGTCCTGACCTACTATATGATTCTTAATTCTGTCTTCAAGTTTATCAAGACGTTTGAATTCGTCTTCGTTAATACTTGTAGCAGGGATACCGGTCCATATCTCAATTACTTTAGCTAAATGTTCTAATGTAACTTCCTGTGGAATCTCACTTGAGGGTTTAAGTTCATCTGCTTTAGTCTGGAGATTGATTTGTTCAACTCGTATTTCTGCAAGACGTCTGTATTTATCTTCGCCCAAAGATGAATCGGTACTTTGTTCCAGCGCTTCAAGTTCGTTTGTTGCCGCTTCTAAAAGACCTTTGATTTTATTGTATTCATCAAGTGCAGTGTTGCTGAGCGAAACGTGTGCAGAAGCTTCATCAATCAAGTCAATAGCTTTATCAGGTAAATATCTGTCTGTAATGTATCTCTCAGAAAGAATAACAGCTTTTCTTGCAATTTCATCTGAGATAACAACATTGTGATAATTCTCGTAATAATGTTTAATGCCTTTGATAACTTCAATAGATTCTTCTATTGAAGGTTCGTTGATGATAACCGGCTGAAAGCGTCTTTCAAGTGCTGAATCTTTTTCGATATGCTTTCTGTATTCATTCATTGTTGTTGCGCCGATAACCTGAATTTCTCCTCTTGAAAGGGCAGGTTTCATTATATTTGCGGCGTTCATAGCACCCTCGGCTTCGCCTGCGCCGACTATATTATGAACTTCATCAATAACAAGGATAACGTTTCCTTGTTCTTTAACTTCACCGATTAGTCCTTGAATACGTGACTCAAACTGACCTCTGAACTGAGTACCCGCAACAAGCGCTGTCAAATCAACAAGGTAAACCTGTTTATCTTGCAGACGAGGAGAAATATCTCCGTCGGCAATTTTTAAAGCAAGTGCTTCAGCAATGGCGGTTTTGCCGACACCCGGCTCACCAATTAGACAGGGATTGTTTTTTTGCCTTCTTGATAGAATTTGAATAATTCTCTCAAGCTCTCTTTCTCTGCCAATAATTCTGTCAAGTTTGCCTTCTTTTGCCGCTGATGTAAGGTTTTTACAATAATTTGTGAGATATTTAAGCTTAGGCTGCGAGGGTTTTGATGCCTCTGTTTTCTTTTGATGGTCATTTGTTTTAGAACTATCATCTTGGGGCTTTCCAAAGCCGTAATTTCCAAAAAGTTTTGAAAGATTTATTGATGGAGCTCTGCCTTCGGGCGAGTCACCAACAATGTCAGGACTTTCAATCATTTCGGTCATCTTTTCAGCCATATCTTCAAATTCTCCCTCAAGCTCATCAAGAGAGTCGGCAGATACACCCATTTTTTCAAGTATATCGTTAACGGGTTTGATACCGAGATCTTTTGCACACTTAAGGCAAATTCCTTCGGTAATTGTTTCGCCGTTTTCTATCTTAGTAACATAAACAACTGCCACACGTTTATGGCATCTTGCGCACATTTCCATATAATAAAAATTCCTTTCAATCTTCTATGAGTTATAAAATGATAAGTCCGCTATTAAAGAAAAAGCGGAGAACAATAGAACCGCTAATAACGCTGTCGTTAAATAATTCTGAGTTAATTGACTCAAGTGAGTTTATAAGTCCGACAGAAATATTAGCAATTACAATTGAGGTTATTAACGCACTTGCAACTCCAAATAGCATTCCGAGAAATTTGTTAAGTTTATCAAGTACGGGTAATTTCACAATTAAGTCAAGAATAAAGGTTATAATTTTCAAAATCAAAAGAGAACCGACAAATAATATTATTGCAGCAATAACGGTACTTATTGCTTTAGCCGTCGGTGTTGCAATCATTTCAGAAATTTTATTTATTGCATCAGGCTCGGAGAGTGATTTTAAAAAATTATTATAATATTCTGTAACTTCATCAATGCTTGTGAAGAATCTTGTTGTTAAGTCAGTTAAAGCTTCAGGTCTGTCTTCAAGAACGTTTGAAATTTCAAGTTTGGCAACTCCCGTGCCGATTATATCAGTTAGTGAGCTTTCTGTAATGTTAGAAACACTTTTGGAAATTACGCTGTCGTATAGAAGTTCAGACAAAGGCGTTGTAAAAACAAAAACTGCAATTAATGCTAAAATTAAAGATGCAAAATGCATTATTGAACGGACAAAACCTCTGGATATTCCAAGATATATTGAAAACACAGCTGCAAGAATAATTATAAAGTCAAAGACTAAACTCATATTTTTAATATCCTTTCAATAAAATTTGCCTTGATTTTGAGTATTCTTTTTTATTTAATTTCTGTATCAACAGCGGTTGTATCAGA
>JAZNAB010000060.1:0-9810 GCA_045586285.1 Candidatus Flemingiibacterium sp.
ATATTTAATCAACTTTTGCCCCCGTTCTATTGCTTTTAAAATGCAAATAAGTTATAATATACGAAGAAACATCTGCAGCATCAAAGAAAGGATTTGCCATATTTATGATTGAAGTTGTATCAAATGATAATATGAGAAAAAGCGACCAACATACAGTAGCTTTATTAAACTCTGTCGACACTCTTATAGAGCGTGCAGCCAAATCAATCTTTGACTCAGTAAGCTGGAAATCGCCCGTAGCTATTGTTACAGGGAAAGGCAATAATTCGTCTGACGGTTTTCTTTTAGCGGTTTTACTCAAGAATGCAGGAATATTAACCGAACTTTTTTGTATTTCAAATGACCTTTGCGACACAAGTCGATTCTATTTTAACAAAGCAGTAAGCTCAGGGGTATCAGTTAATTACAGCTTGGATAAGCTCAACAAAAAAAGCTTCAACACCGTCGTCGACTGTATTTTCGGTACAGGCTTCAGAGGTGAAGCTAACGGCATTTTCAAAGAGGCAATTGAAAAGATTAACCGCAGTGGCGCTTATATTGTGTCCGTCGACATAAATTCAGGGCTTGGCGGGGACAGCGGTCTTGGAAAATGCTGTGTCCATTCCGACCTTACAGTATCTCTCGGCTACTTTAAAAGCGGTCATTTTTTAAATAATGCCAAAGACGTAATAAAAAACAAAATTAACTGTAATATTGGCATAGAGCTTGTTGACAAGCCTGCCTATCTCATAGAAAAAACGGATATAAAGCACCTTTTTGCAAATCGCCCCAACAATTCAAACAAAGGGGACTTCGGTTTAGTTGCGTTAATTGGCGGCTCTTTATTATACAGCGGAGCTGCAAAACTTGCAAATTTAGCTTTAAGTGCACTTCGCTGCGGTGCCGGTATTTCACGACTTGCAGTTCCCGAATGTATAGTCGATGCCGTACTTCCCTATGTACTCGAAGGCACGGTTTTTCCCCTTGACTCTTGTGAGGGTAAATATATCTTCAACGAAAATACCGCAAGAAAACTAACAGATAAAGTAGCTGCCGCCGCTGTCGGTATGGGTATGGGAAACTCGCCGGAAGTTAAGCGCCTGCTTGAATATCTGCTTTGCGAATACAAGGGAAGGCTGATAATAGATGCCGACGGTTTAAATGCTATTTCAGCAATGGATACGTCAATATGCAAAAACGCCTCTTGCCGTCTTATATTAACTCCTCACCCAAAAGAATTTGAGCGTCTTTCCAAAGAAAAGTTCGAGGATTTTAAATATGACCTTGTGGGCGCAGCAAAAAAATATGCTAAAAACACCGGCGTCATACTTCTTTTGAAGGGAACTACCACCATTGTAACAGACGGCGACACAACATACCTTATAGACAGAGGATGTGCGGGAATGGCAACCGCAGGAAGCGGCGACGTATTAAGCGGAGTCCTTGCCGGAATTTGCGGATACGTTGACGATAAGGACTTGCTTCTTGCCGTTGCGGCTGGAGCTTATGTTGCAGGTCTTGCCGGGGAGATTGCATCAAAAGAAATCCCTGACGTTTGTATGATAGCAAGTGATACCGTAAATGCTATCCCAAAAGCTGTATTAAAAATTAAAGAATAACATAAACATAAAATAGATAAGCGCCCCTTGGAATACTGTTCTGAAGGACGCTTATCTTTTATATAAATGGAAATTTATCGCTTTGCGGCAAGGCGAAGTCTGTCAGAAATCATAGCGATAAATTCCGAATTTGTAGGTTTGCCTCTCTGACGGCTGATTGTGTAACCGAAATAACGGTTCAGAGTTTCAATGTCGCCTCTGTCCCAAGCAACCTCAATTGCGTGTCGGATTGCACGTTCTACTCTTGAAGTTGTTGTGGAAAATGTTTTTGCGACGGTGGGATACAGGGATTTTGTAACGTAGTTCAGCATATCAGGATCTGCCATTGTAAGACCTATCGCACATCTGAGATATGAGAATCCCTTTATATGCGCAGGAATTCCGAGAGTATGCAAAACAGATGTGATTTGTACCTCTTCAGGTTCTTCATTATCCTCTTTTGCCTCTTCGTTTTTGGAATAATAACCATAGTCACGGTATGTACAAACGCTGTCGTTTCCTTTTTTTGACGATAATGCCCCGAAAACCGCATCGTAAAACTCGTGTATCGAAAACGGTCTTAGGATATATGAAGCTCCTGTAAACCGACATATTTCACTGATAACGTCTTCATAATTGCGCTCCCCGACAAAAAGGAATTCCGCCCCCTTTAATCCCATTCCCGAAGCTCTCCTTCCCTCGTCAAAGGCAAGCTGCATCATATTAACTCCCGATCCCGATGTTTCAGAAATTACAAGCGCATACTGCTTTTCACAAAGCATTCGTTCACCCTCAGAAGCATCACCCGCCTCGTCAACTACAGTAAATCCAATACGGTCGAGAAGTCCAACAATTTCCCGTCTTTTCGAATTGTCCTTGGCACATACAAGCAATCTGTTCTGTTTTTCCATAGCTGCATTCTCCTTAAAAGTTATTTAGGATAGTCTTTTTTCGACTATCTATTATTTTTTTGGAAAATATTTTCCAATATTTTCTATCTATTCCAAATTATACCATAAATTGCGCTATGAATCAAGCTTTAAGTATCAACCATTTGCGACATACGGATACACCTATTTCCAAAAAAATCAGCAAGAATAACTGAATATTTTTACTCTTATGTCGTTTGCTGTACCCTGCTGTCACTATATCTTGCATTATGCAATTGAAAATTAAAGGGATTATTTGTATTTTCCGCAGAATAAAATATAAAATCCGTGTAAATTTTAGGTTTAAAGGCTTGAATTTATTCGATATTAATGGTATCATTGTAGTGTATTATCTGTATTTGTAGGTAAATTAGCATATTTTGTCTTGTATAGCAAATCAAACATAAAGGAAGGACAGCCGAAAAATCGCACTCTTTGTCGGCTGAAAAACATACTATGAAAACAAAAAAATTCCCTGAGCTTTTAAGCCCCGCAGGAAATTTTGAAAAAATGAAGTCCGCCATTTTGTACGGTGCTGATGCCGTATACCTTGCGGGTGAAGATTTCGGTATGAGAGCTGCGGCTGACAATTTTACCCTTGAGGAGCTTTTTGGGGCAGTTAAATATGCCCACGAAAGAGGCGTTAAGGTTTATTTGACTCTTAACACTATGCCCCGCACCGACGAATATCCAAAGCTCACCGATTTTTTAAAAAGCCTGTCTTCATCTGGCATTGATGCTGTAATTGCCGCCGACCTTGGAGTTATTTCTCTTATAAAGGAATATCTGCCGGATACTGAGCTTCACATTTCAACACAAGCAAGTACCGTAAGCGCAAGAACCTGCAACGAATGGTATAAGCTTGGTGCAAAACGCATTGTACTTGCAAGAGAATTAACCCTTAACGAAATCAAACAAATACGCCAAAACATTCCTGATGAGCTTGAGCTTGAAGTATTTATACACGGTTCAATGTGCATCTCATACAGCGGAAGATGTCTGCTTTCTCAACATTTTGTGGGCAGAGATGCAAACCGTGGAAAATGTGCTCAGCCTTGCAGGTGGAATATGTCAATTGAAAGCTCCTCATCTCTTGATTCTGGCTGTTCACAGTTTGAAATTGCCGAGGAAAAGCGCCCGGATAACAGAATTCCCGTATACGAAAACCAAAACGGCACATTTTTCTTAAGTTCAAAGGATACCTGTATGATCGAGCACATTCCGGAGCTGATGGAATGCGGCGCAAACAGCTTTAAAATAGAAGGAAGGATGAAAAGCGAATACTACGCTGCCGTTGTCACAAATGCTTACCGTATGGCAATGAACGAATATAAGAAATCACCTGAAAATTACAAATATAACCCCGATTGGCTTCGTGAACTTTCCTCGGTAAGCCACAGAGAATACCATACCGGATTTTATTTCACAAATCCGATGGAAGATGCAAATACTGTTACACAGCCGGGATATATGAAAGAAAAAGCATATTTGTGCCGTGTGGAATCATACGATGAAAACAGCAAAATTGCTACGTTTATCCAAAGGAACAAAGTCTTTGCAAACTCTGATGTAGAAGTAATTTCGCCGGGACAAATCGGCAAAGCTTTGCATCTTGACAAGCTTTTTGATGAAAATGGCGAAGCAATTGAATCAGCCCCCCACCCATATATGATTTTCAAAGCAGAAGTCCCGTTTAAGCTCAAAGAAGGCGATATAATAAGAGCTGTTTAAATTTATGCCGTTTTATTCTACAGAATGGAGATTGTTATGAATATTTTTTTAAGCGCACCTGTCTCTTTTATAAGTCTTGAGTTTCTTATCGAAATGCTTAAGGTTGTACTTTACGGTATAGTTGAAGGTATTACCGAGTGGCTTCCCGTTTCAAGTACGGGACACCTTATACTGATTGAAGAATTCGTAAAAATCAACATCGCCACAGAAAGCTTTTCCGAAATGTTCAACGTGGTTATTCAACTTGGTGCAATACTTGCGGTATTGGTTGTATTCTTCAAAAAAATCTGGCCTTTTTCAAGAAAAGGCGAGGTGCTTGGCATTATAAAGCGTGATAAACTGAATTTATGGGTAAAAATTATAATTGCCTGTATTCCGGCAGCGATTATAGGCCTGCTGTTTGATGATTTGATTGACGCTTTGTTCTATAATTATGTAACTGTCGCCATAATGCTTATACTTGTGGGTGTTGCCTTTATTTTAGTTGAAAGAATCAACAAAAATAAAACCCCGACCGCTTCCGCAGTCGAGGATATTTCCATAAGAAATGCATTTCTTATAGGTGTTTTTCAGTTAATTGCCGCCATTTTCCCGGGAACATCACGTTCAGGTGCAACCATTCTCGGCGCCATTATGCTCGGAGTTAGCCGTACCGCCGCAACAGAATTCACGTTTTTCCTCGGCATTCCCGTAATGTTCGGTGCATCTCTTCTTAAAATAGTAAAGTTTGGATTTGCTTTTACAAGCACCGAGATAATTATGTTACTTATCGGTATGGTTACGGCTTTTTTGGTGTCGCTTGTATGCATACGCTTCCTGACGGATTTTATAAAACGCCACAGTTTCTTTGTTTTCGGCGTATACAGAATAATTCTCGGCGTGTTGATTTTTGGTTATTTCCTTTTAAAAGTCTTTAATATTGTGTAAAATTGCACTAAATGCGTCCTCTTCTTCTGTAGATTTTTGTTAAAATAGGAAAAAATTTTACTTTGATGTTCTTTTCACAAATTTGTGTTGATATAATGTTGAAAATATGGTAAAATACTATTAGTTGTTTGCCCAACCATATATTTATGGTTGGAATACAATTTGAAATCTGTTAATTTTTTATAGAGGTGAAAATAAATGTACAACAAGAAATCAGTAGAAGATATCGCTGAGGCAGGCAAGAGAGTTCTTTGCCGCTGCGATTTCAACGTACCCGTTAAAGATGGAAAAATTACCGATGACAAGCGTATTGTCGGCGCAATGAAAACCATTAAATATCTTGTGGATAACGGCGCAAAAGTTATTCTCTGCTCACATATGGGCAGACCTCACAATGTTCTCGACGCAGAGCTTAAGCTCTCGAAGAAGGACAAAAAGAAAATAGAAGCACTTCCCGAGGCCGAACAGGCTGCAGCAACCGCTAAGATTCTTGAAAAAGCTAAGGACGACATCAACACTCTTTCACTTAAAATTGTTGCAGACGACCTTTGCGCAAAGGGAATCAAGGTAACTCTTGCAAAAGATGTTATAGGTCCGGACGCACAGGCTAAAGCTGCCGCTCTTAAGGACGGTGAAGTTCTGCTTCTTGAAAACGTACGCTTCCACGCAGCCGAAGAAAAGAACGATCCTGAGTTCGCAAAGGCTATGGCAAGTCTTGCCGATATATATGTAAACGATGCTTTCGGTACAGCTCACAGAGCACACGCTTCCACAGCAGGTGTTGCTGATTATCTCGACACAGCAGTTTGCGGTTACCTTATACAGAAAGAAATCGAAGTTATGGGCAAGGCTCTTGAAGATCCGGTTCGTCCCTTTGTTGCAATTCTCGGCGGTGCTAAAGTTTCCGATAAGATCGGTGTTATAAATAACCTTCTCGACAAGTGCGATACCATTATCATCGGCGGCGGTATGGCATACACATTCTTCAAGGCTATGGATCTCCCCATCGGCACTTCTATCTGCGAGAACGACAAGCTTGATCTTGCAAAGGATCTTATGGCAAGAGCAAAGGAAAAGGGCGTAAACTTCCTTCTCCCCGTTGACAACAATATCGGCCGTGAGTACAAGGAAGATACCGTATTTATGGAAATCTACAGCGATTCCATTCCGGACGGCTGGATGGGTCTTGACATCGGTGAAAAGACCGAAGTGCTCTTCGCAAAATCTCTCGTTGGTGCAGGTACTGTAATCTGGAATGGTCCTATGGGCGTTTCCGAATGGGAAAACTTTGCTTCCGGTACACGCTCAGTAGCAAAGGCTATTGCTGAATCCGGTGCTATTTCCATCATCGGCGGCGGCGACTCCGCAGCGGCAGTTGAAACTCTCGGCTATGCTGACAAGATGACTCACATTTCCACCGGCGAAGGTGCATACAAGGAAAGCCTTGAGAGACTTGAGCTTCCCGGCATTGCTTGCCTCAACGAAAAGAACTGATTATAAAAAATCTATCGGGAGGGGCTTGCCTCTCCCGTACTTATTGAAAGGATTTCTAAAATGAACAAGGCTACTCGCAAAACAGTTATTGCAGGAAACTGGAAAATGAATATGACTCCTGCGGAAACTACAGCATTTATTAATGAACTTGCTCCTATGGTTGCAGGTAAAAACGGTTGTGACGTCGTTCTTTGTGTGCCATATGTTGATATTGCTGCCGCTGTTGAAGCTGCAAAAGGTACTAATATCAAAATCGGTGCAGAAAATGTACACTTCAAGGAATCCGGCGCATATACAGGCGAGATCTCTGCAAAAATGCTGAATGCCTGCGGTGTTGAATACGTTGTTATCGGTCACTCCGAGCGCCGTCAGTATTTCGGTGAAACTGATCAGACTGTTAATCTGCGCACACTTGCAGCTGTAAATGCAAATCTTACCGCTATCGTCTGTGTAGGTGAAACGCTTGAACAAAGAGAGCTTGGATACACCGAAACACTTCTTAAATATCAGACCAAGATGGCTTTAACAAACATCAAGGCGGAACAGCTCAAGAATATCATAATTGCATATGAGCCAGTTTGGGCTATCGGCACAGGCGTTACCGCTACGGCAGATCAGGCAGACGAGGGTAACGGATGTGTCCGTGCGGCTGTTGCAGAGATGTTCGGCAGAGAGGCTGCTGAGGCGATTACCGTTCAGTACGGAGGCTCTATGAATGCAAAGAACGCCGCAGAGCTTCTTTCTAAGGTTAACGTTGACGGCGGACTTATCGGCGGTGCTTCTTTAAAAACTGCAGATTTCACAGTTATTGTTGACGCTGCACAGTAAAATATAAAAAACCAGGGGATACCTCACGGTATCCCCTATTTCTTTTGCTTGACACTCACGGGTAAATATGCTATACTATTTACATCAAATTCTCGTGAAAGGAGCGTATCAATGCCTGAAAAAATACTCGTTGCTATGAGCGGCGGAGTTGACAGCTCTGTTGCCGCATATTTAATAAAACAAACAGGTGCCGATGCCGTCGGTGTGACGCTTAAGCTTTTTTCAAACGAGGATATCGCCCTTGATACAGACAAAACCTGCTGTTCGCTTTCCGATGTGGAAGATGCAAAGAGCGTTGCACTTCGCCTCGGCATTGAGCATTACGTTTTTAACTTCAGCGACGGCTTTCGTGAAAACGTAATAAACCGCTTTATTTCAACGTATGAGTCAGGCGGAACGCCTAATCCTTGCATTGACTGCAACCGCTTTATAAAATGGAAGCAGTTACTTACCCGTGCAGATTTAATGGAATGTACACATATTGCAACGGGACACTATGCAAGAGTTGAAAAAGATAATAATACTGGCAGATTTTTATTAAAACGCTCAGCCGATATAAGCAAGGATCAAACCTACGTTCTTTGGGCACTCTCCCAAGATAGCTTATCAAGGACTTTGCTCCCTCTCGGAAATTTGAATAAAAACGAAGTCCGTGATATTGCACTTGAAAACAATTTCTTAAATGCAGACAAGCCCGACAGTCAGGATATTTGCTTTGTACCCGACGGCGATTATGCCGGATTTATAGAGAGATATACGAAAAAAACCGCAAAAGCGGGCAACTTTATATCCGAAGACGGTAAAATCCTCGGCACTCATAAGGGAATTATCAGATACACAATCGGTCAGCGAAAAGGTCTTGGCATTTCCCTTGGCCACCCGGTCTT
This sequence comes from Candidatus Flemingiibacterium sp., assembly GCA_045586285.1. Lineage (GTDB taxonomy): Bacteria > Bacillota > Clostridia > Oscillospirales > CAG-272 > Flemingiibacterium. The sequence continues at coordinate 8,374 of JAZNAB010000060.1, forward strand.
TGTTTGCGGAATAAATCCCGATGACAATACGGTAATGCTGTCAAAGGAAGAAAAGCTTTTCACAAAAGAACTATCTGCAAAAGATATAAACTTAATTGCCGCAGAAAAAATAGAAGCTCCATTGAAAGTTACAGCGAAAATCCGCTATAGCCACAAGGAAGCAAAGGCTACTGTTATTCAAATAAACGAAAATGAAATCAAAGTCAGCTTTGACGAAGCACAGCGTGCCGTTACCAAAGGACAGTCAATTGTACTGTATGACGGCGAAGTGGTAATTGGCGGCGGAATTATCTCCTAAAAGCTTGAAATAATATCGTAAACAACATCAAATAAATGGCACGGAAACACTTTTAAGGTGCTGATTTTGTCAAAAATCTGCTCGGCGATGATTTTGTCACAAGTAACGTCTTCAACCGTTTCAAGCTCGTGAATTTCTCCTCGATTTAAAACAACCGTAAAGGTATATGAACACACATTATATTCCAAAAGAGGCATCAACTCTACTCCTGTTTCAAGGGTTGTGTCTGAGTCAAGCTGTCTGCAGGAATAAAAAACACTTGACATATGTGTGTCTAACCAATAATGTGACATTTCCTAAGATACCTTTCGATGTTTGGTTTTATATGTTCACTTAATCGCCACATCTATTTTACCATATCAAAATATAGCTGTAAAGCCTTATCGTCAGTCGCATTTCGACGCACCAGACGTTTAATAACACATATAAAATATACAAAAACTGCCATTATTCTCGGTTTTGCTATTGCAAATTAATCGAGTATTTGATATAATATAAACTGGATACTAAAATAATTATCTTATCCGTCCGGGCTTGTGTCCTGCCGGATTAAGAAAGGAATGGTAATAAATTATGGGAGCACAATTAACAAATAATGATAAACGCACCTGTTATGCGGCAGAGCTTGGTTCAGGCGATATCGGCAAAAACGTATGCCTTATGGGTTGGGTACAGAGAAGACGTGACCTTGGCGGGCTCATTTTTATTGATCTTCGCGACCGCACGGGTATAGTTCAACTTGCCTTTGACGATAACACTGAAAAGAGCGTTTTTGATACCGCATTCACTCTTCGTTCCGAATACTCAATCTGCGCAAAAGGGCTTGTAAGAGCAAGAGCAGAAGGTGCTGTTAACAAAAACCTTCCCACCGGTGAAATCGAAATTGCGGTAACTGAGTTAAAAATATTCTCCGCAGCTCAAACTCCCCCCTTTGAAATTGTTGAAAACAGCGACGTTAAGCCGGAGCTCCGCTTAAAGCACCGTTATCTTGATCTTCGCCGTCCCGATCTTGCACAGAACATTATTGCCCGCAGTAAGATTGCAAAAATTGTACGTGACTATTATCTTGAAAACAACTTCCTTGAAATAGAAACCCCCTGCCTTATAAAGCCCACTCCCGAGGGAGCTCGTGACTACCT
>JAZNAB010000061.1:0-10028 GCA_045586285.1 Candidatus Flemingiibacterium sp.
TAATGACATAATTGAATTAAGGCATATAAAGAGCGAAACTGAGGTTGCAAAGAATTATCTTTATAGTATTACCGAAATTGAACTTTACATAGAAATTGTATCTAAGCTTTCTAAAGGTTTTTTGTCTGTTCAAGGAAAGGTAAAATCAAAAGCGCTGATTGAAATGACAGAAACGATTGCAGAATTGTCTGACAGCGACTATTACCGTGACCTTAATAAGAAATTAAATGAACTTACCGCAAAGGTTCACGAGGTTAAATCTATAACTATAGGTGTTAATCTTGACAGCGAATTCCGCCCGACAGATGCAGGCGTTGTAAGCCTTAATTCAGAACATTTCAAGTCCGGGAAAATTATAGATAAAATACTCCGAATGGATTTTAAAGACGGAGATTATACCTGCATTGCACCTTTAGTTCCATATACAAATAAACAGACTGATAATTCAAAAATAGCTTTTATAAATGCATTCAATAATGCAATGAATGACATTTTTAAATCAGATATACGTCAATGGCGTCAGCTTGTCGAATCGTATGTTCTGTCAAACACGGATTTTCTTTTGAGAATTATGCCTGAAATAGAGTTCCTTGCAAAAGCTGAACATTTGATTCTTGCTTTAAAGAGCAGAGGACTAAATTTTGTAAATCCTGAGATAAGCCCGATGGAAGACCGTACATTTAAAGCTGAAGGTATTTATAATCCACAGGTTGCACTTCGTGTCGATGAAGCTATGGTTAAAAATGATATTGATTTTGACGACAACGCAAAAATATACGTTTTAACCGGGCCAAACCGTGGCGGAAAATCTGTTATAACCTGTGCTGTCGGTATTATACAGGCAATGGCACAGCTCGGATTGCCGGTACCTGCTGATTTTGCAAAAATATCACCCGTAACTGCTATTTATACTCATTTTCCAACCGATAGCGGTGATACTATAGAAAAAGGAAGACTCGGCGAAGAATGTGCTCGTCTTAATGATATTTTTGATGTTGTCGATAGATTTAGCTTGGTACTTCTTGATGAATCTTTTAGTTCTACGGGGTCTTATGAGGCATCATACATAGCCTCTGAGGTTTTAATGGGATTTTCGATTGTGGGGTGCAGGTGCTTATTTTCAACGCATCTTCACGAGCTTTCCGGTCATCTTGACGAGCTTAATATAAAGTGCCGTGAAAAAGGCGGAGTTGCGATTGACACTCTTGTCGCCGGAATAAACGGAACAGAGCGTTCATTTGAAATAACAAGAGCAAAGCCTGATGGAAAATCTTACGCTCGTGATATTGCCGATAAATTCGGATTGTCCTATGAAAAAATTATTTCCAGAGTATCTTCAAAATAATCTATATCTGTGGGTGATTATGATTAATAAATCACCCACTTTCTTTTTTAATTGTTCTGTTAAATGTAGTGATGGTTTTACAAAGGTTTCATTATGCATTATTTAAATAAATATAAAAAAGGTGTACTTACCACACGGTAAGTACACCAACGTATTGATTATTAACTTTGACTTCTTTTTCCAAGAATATCTCTGTAGTATCTGTAGAAGTTTTCAAACTCACCGGCATCAAGAGCATCTCTTATTTTCTGCATAAGTTCATTATAAAAATAAAGGTTATGGAGAACAGCAAGACGCATACCAAGCGTTTCCTTTGCCTTAAATAGATGTCTTATATAAGAACGGCTGTAAGCCTGACAAGCAGGGCAGTTACAGTTCTCGTCAATTGGACGGGGGTCACGTGCATATTTTTCATTTAATAGATTCATTTTGCCGTGCCACGTAAATATATTTCCGTGACGTGCATTACGGCTTGGCATCACGCAGTCAAAGAAATCGATGCCTCTGTGAACAGCCTCAAGAATATTGCAGGGAGTACCAACGCCCATAAGATAACGGGGTTTATCTTTTGGCATATACGGCTCAACAACATCGATAGTGTCGTACATTTCTTCTGCAGATTCACCAACCGCAAGACCGCCGATAGCGTAACCGTCACATTCAAGCTCAGCTATTTGCTTCATATGTTCAACTCTTAGATCAGCATATGTGCTTCCTTGGTTAATTCCAAATAAAAGTTGATTTTTATTTATTGTATCCGGCATTGAATTAAGCCTTGCCATTTCAGCTTTACATCTTACAAGCCAACGAGTTGTTCTTGCAATAGAATTTTTTGTGTAGCTGTATTCTGCGGGATTTTCGATACATTCGTCAAAAGCCATAGCTATAGTAGATGCAAGATTTGACTGGATTTGCATACTTTCTTCCGGCCCCATAAATATTCTTGCACCATCAATATGCGAAGCAAATTTAACTCCCTCTTCAGTTATTTTACGAAGTTGTGCTAGGGAGAAAACTTGGAATCCGCCCGAATCGGTAAGTACAGGCTTGTCCCAATTGAAAAACTTATGAATACCGCCCATATCACGAATAAGATCGTCGCCCGGTCTTAAATGGAGATGATAAGTGTTTGATAATTCAACCTGACAATTAACATCTTTAAGGTCATTAGTGGATATACCGCCCTTGATAGCGGCGCAAGTTCCGACATTCATAAAAACAGGAGTTTCTATAGTTCCGTGAACCGTATTGAATTTGCCTCGCCTTGCATTTCCTTCGGTTTTCAGCAATGTAAACATTTATATAAAATAAATCCTTTCAAATTATATTCGCTTGAATTGACGTTCTATTTCTGACTTTGACATTTCAAAAGCAACAGGTCTTCCGTGAGGGCAAACTTTTATGTAATCCAGTGATAATAATTTATCGCATATCCACTTTAAATGTTCAATATTATACTCACGGCCAACCTTAATTGCAGCCTTGCAGGACGCCTGATATAAAGCTTTTTCAAAAATAAGTTCGTTTGTTATCTTAACGCTGCCCGTACCGTTTGCAAGTTTGTCTGTAATTTCTTCAAAGACATCACGAGCTGTAGTTAAAGATAAACTTGTAGGAATAACATGGATTTTTACAATACCCGGAGTGTCAAGAGAAAATTCAAAGCCAATACTCTCAATATCATCGGAATATTCTTTAACTGTATTCAAATAAGACTCATTCATCGGTATTTCAAGAGGCATCAGCAGTGTTTGCTTTGAGAGGGATTTTTTGTCTTGATTTATAAATCCCCGGCGCAGTTCTTCAAATATTATTCTCTCGTGAGCTGCGTGTTTGTCTATCATCAGTATTTTGTCACCGACTTCAATAATGAGATATGAAAGAAATGCTTCGCCTATAATGCGATATTCAGGAACTTTTTTTACTTCAATTTCATCTGATGACACTTGTAGTTCAGTGTGCTGTGATGTCGATGTTGTTTTATTATTTACTGCTTGTGTTTTATCGGGCGATGTTTCATCTTTTACTTTATACTTTTCTCGTATAGCATCAAATTCTTGATTAGTCATTAAGTATAAAGGTTTTTCGGGATTTTGATTAAATGAAATTCCGATTGATTCTACCTCTTTGGGTATTGATAAGTCAGAAAATCGTGACACCATTTCTTCGGGTACGGCTGTCGGTTTGTTTTCAGAAGGTATATTTTGTGAATTATTATCTGTGCTGTTGGCTTTTAATGTAGCTTTGTATTCGTCAGCTTTTTGTAAAATCTCGGAAACTGAAATTTGTCCCTCTTTAACATTTAATAAATTTCTATACGCCGGTTTTGGAGCAGTAGGTTCAGAGTTATCCTTCATAGGAACAAAAGCATTAAGCTTTTTGATAACCTCAAAATTAGGAGCAGGTTTAGATGTTCCGAGATCAAACTCAGGGGTAGGAATGTGATTGTTCAAAGCCGCTCTGACTGCAGAAAACATTGCTTCAAATAAAGGTTTGTCAGAATAAAACTTTACTTCAAGTTTTGTCGGGTGAATATTTACATCAACATATTCCGGGGGAACTTCTACAAAAAGGACACAAGATGGATAACGGCTGCTATCAAGATAAGAAACAAAGCTTTCTTCAAGAGCAGCTTGCAGACAGCGGCTTCTGACGTGTCTTCCGTTAACGTAAAAAATCTGCATTTGGCGGCTTCCGAAATTGTTATCTGGTGTACCTATAAAACCGTGAATATTAATCTTAACAGAAGTGCCGTCACTAAAACTGGTTGTTTTTCTGTTATCAACAGAAATAAGCTTTCTTGCAAATTCAGAACCGCAAGTGCTGTAAATAGCGTGATGAAGATTTCCATCTCCGAGCGTATTATATCGTTGCTTACCATCGATAATTAGGCTCATAGCTATGTGTGGATTTGATATTGCGAGTTTATAGAATAAATCAGAAATTTGGGCAGCCTCTGTAGAGTCTTTTTTTAGGAATTTACGTCTTGCGGGAAGATTTGCAAAAAGATTTTCAACTATAATGGTAGTTCCGTCAGACATAGGTGCAAGAGTAAGTTTTGGAGTATCCATTCCGGGATGAATTTCAAGCTCACAGCCAATATCGTCTTCACGGCGCTTAGAACGTATTCTGAGGTCTGAAACTGCGGCAATTGATGCCATAGCTTCACCACGAAAACCAAGTGTCATTATATGAGAAATATCTTCAGAACGTTCAATTTTACTTGTTGCATTACGTTTGATGCAAAGGGGCAAATCCTCTTTAGCCATTCCCGAACCGTTGTCAGTACAGCGTATTAAGGATACACCACCGTTTTGCAGTTCTACGGTGATCTTACTTGCGCCTGCATCAATAGAGTTTTCCACAAGCTCTTTAACAACAGAAACGGGACGTTCTATCATCTCACCTGCGGCAACAAGAACACAGGTTTCGTAATCAAGTTGTTTGATAATACCCATAATACGCTATCCTTTCTTTTTATATTCTTACTTATGAAAGCATTTTGCGAAGCTTATAAAGCTCGTTCATAGCTTCAATTGGAGTAATTGTGTCAAGACTTATACTTTTGATTGCTTCTGCAGCATTCATAGCAAGCATAGTTTCAACAGTGATTTCATCAAAATTTTCTTTTAAAGGAGAGTTTTCTTTAACTTCACGACTAGAAAGACCAGTATCTGCTTCTATTTCTAAAAGTACCTCTTTTGCTCTTTTTATAACCGAAGAGGGAACACCTGCAAGTTTTGCAACCTCAATACCGTAACTATCGTCAGCAGCTCCCCTTACAATCTTACGAAGGAAGGTTATATCATCATTTTTCTTTTTTGCAGCAATATGATAGTTTATAACTCCTTCAAGACTTCCTTCCAAAGCGGTCAATTCGTGATAGTGGGTAGCAAAAAGCGTCTTAGCTCCAAGTTTGCTGCTTGCTGTGTACTCAATAATTGCCCTTGCTATAGCCATTCCGTCGTAGGTCGATGTGCCTCTGCCGATCTCATCATAGATTATCAATGATTTCTTGGTTGCATTTTTGAGAATATTAGCAACCTCATTCATTTCAAGCATAAAGGTGGACTGTCCACTTGCAAGGTCGTCGGAAGCTCCGACTCTTGTAAATACTTTGTCGCAAATACTAATTCTTGCGGTTTTTGCAGGGACAAAGGATCCGATTTGCGCCATTACAGTAATAAGTGCTACTTGTCGCATATATGTGGATTTACCAGCCATATTCGGACCGGTTATTAGAACAAGACGGTTGTCTTTGGTGTCAACAAGCGCATCGTTTGGCACAAAATAGCTATCGGAAACATATTTTTCAACAACGGGGTGTCTTCCGTCAGTTATTTCGATAGTATCTCCGTTATCAAGCACCGGACGTACATAATTGTTTCGTGTCGCAGTTTCTGCAAGGGAAGTATACACGTCAATTTTGGCAATAATTTCAGCAGCTTTTTTTATTCTCTCAATGTTTTCGGAAAGCTTTACGCATAAAGCTCTGAAAAGCTCGTATTCAAGAGTATTAACCTTGTCGGCAGCACCGAGAAGCGTCGCTTCAGTATTTTTTAATTCATCGGTTATATATCTTTCTGCTCCTGCAAGTGTTTGTTTTCTTATGTATGTATCAGGAACGAGATTAATCTGTGAGCGTGTTACTTCGATATAGTATCCAAATACTCTATTATAGCCAACCTTAAGCTTAGAAATGCCTGTGGCGGATCTTTCACGTTCTTCAAGCTGTTTTATTACAGCAGTGGAATCATTGACAATGCGACGTAAATAGTCAATTTCTTCACTTGCACCGTCACGTATTATACCTCCTTCACGGACTGAAAAAGGCGGGTCATCTACAATAGTCGCATAGACAATTTCATATAAATCGGATAATGTGTCAAAATTCTTAAAAATTTCAGAAATTTCAGGATTGTTAAATTCACTGATAAGTTCTTTAATCTCGGGAAGTTTTTCAAAAGTTGACCTTATAGCAGCAAGATCTTTTCCGTTTGCAGTACCGTAAACAAGCTTTGTTGAAAGTCTTTCTAAGTCAAGAGTGTTCTTAAGGCAAGAGGAAATTTCTTCTCTTTTTAAATAGTTGTCAAAAAGCTCATTTACCGCATCAAGTCTTCTTTCAATTGCCGAAATATCAACAAGAGGTTGTTCAACCCATTTTCTAAGCATTCTTGCACCCATTGAGGTTTTAGTATGGTCAAGAACCCATAAAAGAGAGCCTTTTTTATCTTTTTGCCGCATAGTTTCACAAAGTTCAAGATTTCTTCGTGTAGCAATATCCATTTCTAAATATTTTCCGTCAAAGTAAATAGAAATTTCAGACAAATAAGATAAATCAGTTTTTTGTGTTTCTTCCAAATATCCCATTAATGCACCGATTGCAAGGGTAATTGCAGGGTATGACTCATACCCGTCAAATTTATCTCTAAAGTGAGCACAAACGTATTCGGTACAGCAAAAGGTATCATATTTATCTTCTGACAAGGGAACACAAACAGCATTAAGCTTGTTTTCTATAAGTTTACCAGCTACACCAAGCTCTGATAAATTGCAAGGAAGCAGAATCTCACTTGGCATATAAACTGAAAGCTCAGCAGCTAACTTTTCAAATCGTTTCTCACCCTCAAAATGAGTTGCATAAACCTGGCCAGTAGAAACATCTGCAAATCCGACACCTATTAAATTTTCATATAAAGAAATACAAGCGATATAGTTGTTTTTTTGTTCGGAAAGCTGTTCTGCATTTGTGACAGTTCCCGGAGTAATAACTCTAATAACTTCTCGTTTAACAATACCCTGAGCAACTTTTGGGTCTTCAACTTGCTCACAAATTGCTACTCTGTAACCTTTACTTGTAAGTTTGCCGATATATCCGTCAGCAGCGTGAAAAGGGACTCCGCACATAGGGGCACGTTCTGCTTCTCCGCAATCTCTGCCGGTAAGCGTAAGTTCTAGCTCTTTTGATGCTACAATAGCATCATCAAAAAACATCTCGTAGAAATCTCCAAGACGATAGAAGAGCAGGGCATCTTTATATTTATCTTTAATTTCAAGGTATTGCAGCATCATAGGTGTCATATGAGCAAAACTCCTTTTAAAAACGTTGGTGTGAGGGGGATAAATTAGTGGCAGTGACCGCCGCAGCTTGAGCAATCGTGAGTACAGGGACGTTCTCCGGTGATTTGGAATGTTATTTCACCGTTAACTTCATTCATAAAAGCATTTACTACTTCTTGCGCTTTGTTATAAGCAATCATAGAAGGATTTTCGGTGATTTCGTGATAAAGCGTATTGATACGTTCTTCAATATTTTTTATGAAGGTTTCGTCTTTTTCAGGTTTTTTGTATTCTTCAGTTAATGCGGTAGATTGTGCATTATATTCAATTATAAGCTTTTGAAGCTCACGGTCATTGGTATAAGCTTCTTCAGCTTGCTTCATTGCAACAATTCTTGGGTCATCTTTAATTTTTTTGCCTAGTTCAGCGGCAAGTTCCATAATTTCCATTTTATATATCTCCTTAAAAATTATATTTTATATTAACTCTCCAAAAAGAGCAAAGGTTTCTGCAGCAGTTATTTTTACGTTTGCAAAGTTACCTATTAAAGCTTCAGATTGCTTATTCTTCGGTATGTGAACAAGTTTATTTGCGTCATCACGTCCCGTCAGCATATCATCGGAGCTTTTACTTTGACCGAGAAGTATAATTCTTTCGGTTTTACCTACTAAAGAAAGGTTCTTCTTAAGTGAAATATCATTCTGAAGAGCAAGTAATCTCTCGAAACGCTCACTTTTAGTTTTTGCAGGGATTTGACAGTCCATGCTTGCGGCAGGAGTTAAAACTCTCGGTGAATATATAAATGAATAAATCATATCAAAAGAAACCTCAGAGAGCATATTGAGCGTTTCTTCAAATTCTTCATCTGTTTCACCGGGAAAACCTACAATAATATCAGATGAAATTGCAACATCCGGTATTTTCTCTCTAAGATAATCAACCAGGGAAAGATAAGACTTTGGCGTATATTTGCGGTTCATAACCGACAAAATACGCTCTGAACCCGATTGCAAAGGGAGATGAAACTGCTTTGCACATTTAGGATTTTTCGCCATAACGTCAACAAGCTTGTGAGAGGCATCTTTCGGGTGACTTGTCATAAATCGAAGTATAAAGTCACCATCAAGAGCACAAATTTCATCAACAAGGTCAGCAAAATCTCCATCATCGCTTTTGTATGAATTAACATTTTGTCCAAGCAAGGTTATTTCACGAATTCCGGAATTAATAACGGTTTTTACTTCTGATATAATATCGCTTTTTAATCTGCTTCTTTCACGGCCTCGAGTGTAGGGAACTACACAATAACTGCAAAAATTGTTGCAGCCATACATAACACTTACCCAAGCGCTTGTTTTAGACTCTCTTGCAATAGGAAGTCCTTCAGCAAGTGAGCCTTCCACATCGTCAATAATAAATTGACGCTTGGAACCGTTCAGGCGATTATATAATATTTCGGGCAACATATATATTTTACCCGTTCCGATAAGGAAATCTATATAAGGGTAGCTTTTCTTTATAGCGTCTTTTCGGTGTTCTTGAGTTACCATACAACCGCAAATACCGATAAGAAGTTCAGGCTTTTTTCGTTTTAGAAGTTTGAATCCGCCGGTAATTGAAAGCGCTTTAAGTTCAGCGTGTTCTCTTACAGCACAAGTGTTTACAAGAATTAAGTCAGCTTCTTCGGGAGAATCGCAGGGAGTATAACCCATTTCTGACGCCATACCACGAAGCTGTTCAGAATCTGCCTCATTTTGTTGACAGCCGAAGGTTCGTATGTAGCATTTTTTATTAGTTCCGATTATTTTTTTTACCGATGCCATAAAAGCATATTGCTTGGCTATCTGTTCATTCGTTATTTTAATCATTTAATTTTCCTTTGGAGTTGGTTATTCTATTATTTATAATTATTCCAAGAATACCGATAATGCCGGTAACAGCAAAAATCAGTAAGGTTTTTAACGGATTGCCGTCAGAGATTGAAGCGCCCGCCCAGGTTGATGAAATCACAGATGGTATTCGTGCTATCCCAGACAAAACAATAAAACGAAACGGCGGCATTTTAGTAAAGGGAACAAAATATGTCAGTAGATCTTTAGGTGTACCAGGAATAAAAAACAAAAGAAATACAAGAAGACTGCGCTTTTTTGAATTATTTAAAAATGAAAGTTCGGAGAATTTATCAGTGTTTACAAACTTAGAGGCAAAATTTATGCCAAACTTACTTACAGCGTGGTAAACCAAAGCCTCTCCGATTACTATTCCGAGAATTGTAAGTAGAAAACCGCCAAATGTGCCGTATAGAAGTCCCATTATAACTTCAATGGGTTCTCCGGGAATTACCGCAATAATAATTTGCAAAATCTGAATTAAAAGCATTATTATTACGCCAAAAATGCCAAGTGAATTGATAAACTCAAGAAATTTAGCTCGTACAGATGGCTCAGAAAGTGTTGAAACCGCCTTAAAGGCAATAATTATTAATGGAATAGCTAAACATAGTATTAAAACGGTTGTTAAAGTTACTGTTAAAATCTTGATTTTATTATCTTTCATATTATTATCACCATTTGTTTTTGCATAATACGACATATTAATATTATACCACAAATTATTTTTATTT
>JAZNAB010000062.1:0-6368 GCA_045586285.1 Candidatus Flemingiibacterium sp.
TTATTGCTTCTATAAGTAAGCAGTTAGACGGAAAATATCGAGTTTTCTTCACTAATCCAATATATTCAGCGGATGAATATATAATAACGAAAGAAGAAGCACAAAAATTAGGGGTTAATATTATTGGTAGAATATTTCATAATTATAACGATGTTTTTTAAAAAAAAGAGAGGCATTAAGCCTCTTTTTTTTTACTAATTCGTTAACATATTCCTTAATATATATACAAAAATTGAAAAAATAACTGTATGTTGAAAATATGAGTACTGATATTTTCGGCAATCAACAACAACAGAAGAAAGAGAAAAATAGAAACTCGCAATGGCATAAGTGTTACGAGTTGTATAAGTTTGATGAAATCGGCTATCACAGAGCAACAAAAGAATACTTGAAAGCCAATAATTTAAAAGAAATCGCACGCATTCAGCCAACAGTACTAAGAGAGATTAAGAACGCATATTATATTAAGGATGATGACGGCAGACGTTGTCCGTTAGGAGATGAAAAGCATATATATCGTTATCAGACGTTGTTTAAGATTATGAATCAGATAGCACTAATATTAACACAAGGTATAGAGTTCAATAGTGATGCTGATTATGTAGAAGATAACGTAAGAATAATGGTTAATTATTATGATAATAACGAATATAACGAAAGGTTAGCAGAGATAGTTGACACGCACACACTTCCATTACGTGAGCGTGTCATTTTGCATTTGAACTTGTTGAGAAAGTTGAGAAAGCAAGCAAAAAACGAGTACTACGGTTTACCTCTGTTCGCTGATTATGAAGAAAGGATGATGTAATGGAAAAGATTGACAAACTGATTGTTTACTTATTTGCAATCCAAGCATTTGCTAAAGATATTCACTATTCAGCAAGTGGTGAAGCGTTTTATAGTAAGCATTTACTCGCAGATGAGATTTACAAAGGAATTGATGAGCAGATTGATGCACTGATTGAAACTTGTATTTTGCCTTATGGTTCAGCTAAATTTATAACTAATTATTGGCAAGATGTAAAACAATTGCCGCAATATAGTTTTGATTTTAAAGGGTTGTCAGAATTAGTAATGGCAACAATTAAATTTATAGATAAAATTGAAGCTCGTACTAATGGGGAACAATCTTTAATCGACAGCATAGCACAAGACCTACAGCACAAACTAGGTTTAATAACAAGGCAGGTGGGATAATGGCTAAAGATTTAACCCCAAAGCAAGAGAAGTTTTGTCAAGAAATGTCAAAGCTAGGTAACCAGTATCAAGCCTATTGTAATTCGTTCAATGCTAAGGCTATGAAGCGTGCCACGATTGATAGAAAAGCAAACGAACTTATGAAGAACGGCAAGATTACGGCAAGATTAAAAGAACTTGCAGAAGAAACCAAATCAAAAAACACAGCAGAAGCTCAAGAGATACAAGAATATTTAACACAAGTAATACGAGGTCAAATAGATGAAGATTGCATTGTTGTTGAAAGCATCGGAGATTACCAATCAAGAGCAAGGAATGTAAAAAAACAAGTAACACCAAAAGACCGCATCAAAGCTTGCGAAACACTTGCTAAAATGCGAGGTTATTTTGATTTAACTATAAAAATTGATAACGCACCTACGATAATTGACGATATAAAATGACAAGACTAAGCGAACTAATAATTGATAGATTTCACGAAGTCCACAAAGATATTAAAAAGCGTGGGCATACTCACTATTGGTTTAAAGGCGGTCGTGGTTCAACAAAATCTTCTTTTATTTCGCTTGAGATTGTTATAAACGTGCTTAACGATCCTGAATGTAATGTTATTTGTTTTCGCAAAGTTGGAAAAGATATAGAAGATAGTGTCTATAACCAAATACTCTGGGCTATTGATGCACTAGGAGTTAATGAATATTTCAAAGTGTATAAATCCCCTTATCGCATTGTTTACACAAAAACAGGGCAAATAATTGCTTTCAGAGGCTTAGACGATGCTACAAAAACAAAATCTATCAAGCTTAAAAAGGGTTATTATAAAATCTCTTGGTTTGAGGAATTAGACGAGTTCGCTGGTATTGAAGAAATAAGAAAAGCTGAACAATCTGTAATGCGTGGCGGTAATCAGTTTATTGCTTTTAAGTCTTACAACCCACCGCAAAACATTAACAACTGGGTTAATAAAGAAGTGCAACACGAGAGAAAAGACCGTTTAGTTACTCATAATACTTATTTGGATGTACCTAGTGAGTGGCTTGGTGAGCAGTTTTTTATTGAAGCAGAGTTTTTAAAGAAATACAACGAGCTTGCTTATAGACACGAGTATTTGGGAGAAGTAACAGGTACAGGCGGAATAATCTTCCAAAATGTTCAAGATATGCGTATAACTGACGAGATGATAAAAGGTTTTGATAATTTAAGAGAGGGTATTGACTGGGGATTTGCTGCCGACCCGTTTGCTTGGAACAAAATGTTTTATGATAAAACACGCAGAACGCTTTATATTTATGACGAAATCCACAAAGTTGGTTTAACTAATGACAGAGCGATGGAAGAAATAAAACCGAAAACACAAACACAAATAACAGCAGATAGCGCAGAGCCTAAGAGTATTGAAGAATTTAGAATACATAATTTTAATATCAAGCCAGCTGTTAAGGGTGCTGATTCTGTTCGTTATGGTATTAAATGGTTACAAAAACTTGTTGCTATCTATATTGATAAAGAAAGATGTCCGCATACTTATGACGAATTTAGCTTGTATGAACTTGAAAAAGACAAAAACGGCGAGTTTAAAGACAAATACCCTGATAAAAATAACCACCATATCGATACTGTAAGATATGCCCTCGAAGATGATATGAATAACAATTACATTACAGCCGTTAAGGGCTTAAAGCTATAATGCCCGTTTTACAATCTCCTACACTTAACTTAAGGAGATTATAAAATGTTATATCAAATAATGGCTGATAGCACAGAGATTAACGCTAAGAATGTTCAGGAATGGATGCAAAGTTTTAAATGTATCCGTGATGAGCGTAAAAAGTTTGGGGATTACTACGACGGTAAAAACTGTATTGTTAAACAAGGTGCAGTCAAAGGACGTCCTAATTACTCAATCAATGTTAATATGGCAAAATATATTATTGACGTAGCAACAGGTTACGCTTTCGGAAGCCCGATTAAATATTCAACAGATTCAGAAGGCGCAAAAAACATTCTTGATAAATTGCAATATGTGCATAAAAACTGCAATATTGCAGAGTTAGACTTTCAACAAGGCGGAGATATGGCAACTTATGGTGTATCTTATCAGCTTGTTATGGCAGTAGGCACAGAAGGTGCTATTGAAGATAGAATATTGATTAAACATCTAAACCCTTTGCAAACATTCTTTGTAGTTGATAACACAATACTTGAAAACCCTGTATGCGCTATTTATTTCTATAATTATAAAGAAAACAATACAGATAAAACAAAAATCTATGTTTATGATAATGATAATTTGTATATATTTGTAGATAAAGGCGGTGTTGTTACACTTGAAAGTGACATTGAGCCTCACAATATGGGTGCCATCCCTATTATTCAATGTTTAAACAATGATGATGCGTTTTCTGATATTCAATGCGTGACTGATTTGTTAGATAGCTTGAGTCTTGCTGTGTCGAACAGCACTGATAATCTACAATCAATTGCAAACGCTATATTAGCCGTTTCAGGAGCGCAACTAAATGAAGAAAATATAAAACTACTAAACAAAACAAAAGTAGGTAATTTGCCTGCTGGTTGCACAATGGAATGGGTTATAAAAAATGTAGATCCAACCGCAGAACAACAACAAGTTGACAATCTACTTAATTTTATATTCCAAATCTCACAAGTTCCTGACTTAACAGATGATGCTTTCGGCGGCAATCAATCTGGTGTTGCTATGCAATATAAACTTTGGGGATTAGACCAACTTTGGGTAACTAAAACAACTAAGTATAAAAAAGCTATTGTGCAAAGGCTTAAAATCCTTATGCACTTATTGCAATATCAGTTTGAAAGCACAGTACAAATGCTTAATGAGATCAATATCACTTTTGATAAAAATTTGCCAAAAGATAACTCTGCAGAGTATGCAATGGTTCAAGCACTTAAAGATGTTGTATCTAAACGCACATTACTGGAAAACGTCTCAATAGTTGATGATGTTGAAGCAGAATTAGAAGAACTTAATAAAGAAGCTGAAAAGAATGCTGATTTATACGGATTCAATAACAATCAAAACTTAAACGGCGGTGAAGATGCCGAAGAACAAGAATAATTACTGGGCAGAAAGAGCAAGAAAGGATAAGCTTAAGGTTATCAGGACTGGGGAACAGGGGATTGATAACCTTAAACGCTTGCTTTTGCTTAACCTAAAAGACGTTGAAAAACAAATTAAAGAGTTCTACGACAAATACGGCGATAATCCAGCAGAAGAATTAAGTAATAAGAACTGGCAACGATACAAAAAAAGATTGAGCGCTATGGCACAGGCTAACCCGCAAGATAAGACGTTGCGGAAACTTGCGCAACAAAATATTCCTAAATACAAAATTGACCGCTTACGTGCGTTAGAACTCGACTTGCAAATGCTGTTGACAGAAGCCACAATTGGACAAGAGGAAGGCATTTATCGTGCATTAGATGACGTTTCAAAGGTATCTCAAGCAACTCTTGCAAAACGCTATAAAGATACTTTTGGGCTAACTTTTATTACCATTGCAAGCAATAAAATGAAACAAATTCTTATGTCTGATTGGAGCGGTGCAAATTGGTCTGAAAGACTCTGGAAAGATAGAGAAAAAGTAGGGGAAAAATTAACAGAAGTGCTTGAAAAAGGTATCCTGCAAGGCACATCTTTGCAGAAAATGGCAAGAGAGCTAAGAGATTTAACAGGGGAAAGCTTTAACAATGCGTTTAGACTTATAAGAACAGAAACAAGTTTTATAGATTCACAAGTAACTTTTGAAGGCTACGAACAGGCAAGAAAAGAGTTAGGATTAGAATACTATATGTATGATGCTCATCTTGACAGTAGAACTTCTGCTATTTGTCGTGAAATGGATGGGAAGTATTTTAAAATAACTGAAAAAGAGATTGGGGTTAATGCGCCCCCGCTCCACGTCAACTGCCGCTCAACTACTCAACTTGTGCTAGATGATGAAGATATGAAAGAACCGGTTAAGGAATTAACAGAGTTTAAAGATTTTGGGAAATTTAACCGCAAGGCTTATGGACTTGCTGATTTTGCAAAAAGAACAGAGGGGAACAAAAAGCAACAAATAAAATTTGCAAGAAATTTTTATGATAAAAATACGCTTAATAGCTTTTATAATATTGGAGATTTAACAGAAGAACAAAAAAATATACTTGGCGCTAAAACAAAAAATATAAAATTCTCTTTAGATAATATGATTAAAAATAGAATTGAACATCCAGAGTTAAACTTTTATGATTACAATAAATTGAACGAAATTATTGCTCAGCCTGATAAGATTATAAAAGACGGAGAAAACCATATAAAATTGTTTAAGAAAATGGATAACAAAATTTATGAGGCAGTTATAAAAACAACGCAAGATAAAAAAGAGAATTATTTTAATTCAATGCACATCAGCAATGTTAAAAGAATGAAAAAACAATCTTGATTATAAGGACTGGAAATATCCCTTTGTCGCCTGTTGGCTCGGTGTCCAGATTTACCGTATCAAGATTGTTACTAATATTATAAACTATTTTACAATTTTTTCAACCCTTTTATTAAATTTTGTTGCCAAAATGCCCGTTTTGCAATCTGTCAAACTGATTGTATGTTCCTAGAACAGTAAATCTAGGGTTATGTACTGAACAGTTAAAACAGAAAAGGAGAAAACAATGTCAGATGAAGCAAAATTCACGCAGGCTGATTTCGACGCCTTGAAAGCAGAACACACTAAGGCAATTAACGACCTTAATGAGCGACACAAATATGAAATTGACCGCAAGGTTGAGGCGGCTATTAAAAAAGCTCAAGCAGAGGCAGAAGAAAAAGCAAAAGAAGCTAATATGTCAGAACTTGAAAAAGCTCAAAAAGCACTCGAAAAAGCACAAAAGCTAAGCGATGATTTCAGAATCAAATACGAAGCAGAAGCAGAAAAAACAGCTTTGACGGCTCAAAGAGAGCAAGCTCTAAAAGATATGGCGGAATTAGGTGTGGATGCAAGCTGTCTGGACTATGTTTTCATCGCAAAAGATACCGAAGGCACAAAGGCTAGAGCTAAGGCTTTTAAAGAGTATATCGACAACGTCAAAAAAACTACTTTTGAAAGCAATGTTAGGTCAACGATACCTGGTGCAAGCGGAACTTCTTCAAC
>JAZNAB010000063.1:0-5511 GCA_045586285.1 Candidatus Flemingiibacterium sp.
TGATGAATTTAAATCCCTCTGTCTGTCAGTATTCACTGAGAAATATTTCGGACTGCTGAACAAATCAGATCACCCTGCTTTCATTGATCACAACGATAAGCTCTATTACATTGATGCTGCAAAGGGAAGTAGGTTCGGATATGCGCCCGACGAATTTCCCGACAAATATGAACTTGTGGAAATGTCTGATAAGATGATTACTTTCAATGTTATCGGACATTATAAAAGCTCAAATTTCGATCCCGATTTTACACTTGCGACGGAAGTTTTCACCGTTAAAATGGTGTTAACCGAAAATGGCTGGCGATTTGCAAAATTCGCCGATGCAGGACAGGATGAGGTCGAAGACCGCATTTACATCCGTCACGGCATCAATGTCGTGCTGCCCGAAACTTATCTCAGCAATGCGGTGTCGATAACACCCGTGGAAGAACTCTACGAACATACCATTGCCGAATTTTATCAAGCGGCGGTTAAAGATCAGGGCATCGGATGGCTTTTCTCCATTGTAAGACACGCAGAAAGTGAACTACTGTGTGAGCAGACAAACCACTCAGGTTTCTGGTATTTTGCAAGTGACGGCGAATATTGGTATGGTATTATGCGCCCGTCAGATGTACAGCTTGATCTCTCAAACGAGGCGTTGATTAAAGAATACCAAACGCTGTTTGCCGAGATGGAAACTGTCGTTCGGATAATTCTCGTTGCAAACCCGCAGCTTACCACTGTAACCAACGAGGATGCTTATCGGCGTTATTCCGAGCTTATTACAACGCAAGGCTCATTCATCGGATATGTTGCCAATAAAGAAACTCCGTGGATTGATTTGTACACCGAGATAAACGGCACTTGGGTAGCTAAGATCCCCTACGAAATATTCAACGGTTGGCCGGCGACCGATCGTAACAGTGATAGCTGGGCACCCGGTTGGCATTCCGAAAATACAAAATATTACTTTGCACGCTTCGGTGATTTCTGCTGGGCAGGTGTGCATCTTGGTGACACCGTGCTTGGAAGTGGCAGAAAAAATATAGCCACTTCCACCGACGGCGGCAAGACCTGGACGTGCGGCAACTATATGGATGATTACGGTGGCAATCACGTACTCGCTATGGGGTTTATTTCGGACAAAATAGCTTTTATGAGCTTTGATCCGGACAATGACGTTATCTCTCACAAAGGGCCCGCCATCTCCCGCACGACAGACGGGGGAAAAACCTGGGAGCGTCTTGTAATTGATGTTCCCGATATGCTTAAAGATTATAAATTTAAGCCCTACATACCGTTTTATGAAGGCAATACACTCCTTTACCCCATAGTGCTTTACAGCGGCGGTGAGCCGATGGACGAAGTATTTCTGACATCAGATGACAATGGACTCACTTGGACGTGGGACAGTTATTTCCTATCGCATAAAGTGACAAAATATACTGTAGAAATACCGTTGGAAGATAAACGTGATTTTATCACGGTTGCGGGTGTATATGGTAAAGAGGCTGAACCCAACTACCCGGACGGTGCTACTATTCACGCAGGAAAAGACGGAACTTTGTACTATGTTATGGGTGTCGGCAATGATTGGTGGTCAAGAGGCAACTTCAAGACTCTGCGCACATACCGAGTTACTTCTAAGAATGGATATATCGAATCTGTTGAGGAAGTCGAAACCTTTACAAAAAACAATATTCTTAAAAACGGCAAACCATATACCAGCAATCTTGACGGAATGTTTACCTGCCAGGCTTATCGATTCAGGCAGGGCAACTTCAATTATGACTTTTTAAGTCACTCCATTTATATCCAAAGCGACGGAACTATTTGTGCAAATGCCGGTCTTGTCGGTACAGGCGGTCCGATTGGCTATGAAGGCACCTATCAATATGACGTAAAGACAGGAGATTTTTCTGCCAAACTTATCGGCAGATATGCAAACGAAGGCGATGTTACCATTTATCCCGAAGCTGAGGTAAAAGGAAAACTGTACGAATACGGAGGTTTCGTTCACTTTGTGTGTGAGAGCAGCAGTATTCATACACTAACCGTAAACGATCCTCTCCCCCTCACTTTTGTACCGAATACAGACGGCTATGCAAATCCGCCTACAATCAGTCTTGATAATGAATTTAACGGAGTTTGGGAAGGCAGTTTGACTGATGAAAGCGGTGAGCACTTATACCGTCTTTCTGTCATTACAAAAACAGCACAGATACAGTTCGACGATGGGGTTGGAAATGAAAAAGATGTAAGTCGTTATATTGGCACATACACCGTAAATCCCTTGAACTATACACAAAGCGCCAATCTTCGTTCTACATATTCTTCTGCAAAAGAAACAGAGTTTACATTAAAATACACCCTAGGCTATTCAAAAGGAACGAATGGCACTTTTCTGTATCTTGATATCTTGTCGTGTGATGCGCCGTCATATCAGCATCTTGTGGGCAAAACATTGGTTATGCATACGATATCCAAGTAAAGTAGATACATAAATAAGCCATAACTTTATAAAAATCAAAAAACCTCGATAAAATCGAGGTTTTTTTCTGCTTATATGATATTTTAATATTCTATTCCCGTATCCCAAGCCATCGAGTCAGAGTGTGCAGAGAATTTTGTGAGTGTCAGTTCACCGTCACCTTCAAATACAACTGATATATGATTAAATCCGGAAGTATTCTTCTGAAGAGTCTCTTTTACTTCTCCGTTTACAAAAAGCTTTACCGTAGAATCGTCCCATATTATTTCCCACAAACCGACTTCACTTGGAGTCAGACTTGTGTACGGATTGGCGACAACACCCTCATATCCCGGTGCACGTCGATTGGGCATAAATGTTAGACGGTCAACATAGCAGTCTGAAATCAGTATATGACAGTTTTGGGGCAGATTACCCTTAGTAGTGAGCGATACTTTTCCCGCTGTTCCATAGGGGAAGCTGCAGGTTGCGTGTGCAATGTTGTCATCTGTCGAATGCATTACAATACCGTTTTCATTTTTGTCGAGATCGCTTACCCATTCCTGCCAATTGTCAGAAACGTCGGATTCATCGAGAAAATCAGGATTAAGCTTTACAAGATAAGCCTTAATCGCTTCCCAAGATGATCCGCTTTTACCTTGTACTTCAATATGCTTCAGAAGTATTTCTTTGTCGCTTGACATTGAAGAGGTCGCATATGCATTGTGTATATTGTTCGGATCTTCTTTTTCTTTTTTAGCAATAATTCGTGCACCGTGAATCGTTCTGAGTCCGTCATGGGAAATTGCGCCGTGCAGACATTGACGGGCTGCACTGTAACGGATACTTACAAGCGGGTGACCCAGACAGTCATTCCAAGCAAGGAATATTCTGCCATCCGGCAGCTTTTGAAGCAGTGCCGGAGAATTGGACGATTTCAAATTGGTTGGCTTTGCTGTCCCCCAAGTTGCACCGCTATCATAAGATACTGAATACCACAGTTTATCAAGCACCGTACGGATAATCATTACGAGTACACCCGGTTTTACCTCTGCGACTACCGGCTCCAATGCACCGGATTCACAGTGTGACTCAATATCCATAACCGTTACGTCATTAGAAGCAAACCACGTTTCGCCGTGATCGTCAGAATAAATGGTATTGGATACGAATTTCGGCTTTATATAAGTTGAGAATGGCACAACAATACGTCCTGATTCAGTTTCGATAAGATTATTAAGCGATCCGGTGTAACGATTAAGTGCAGGAATATTGGAATAATACGGATTCTCTCCCCGATAGCTGTCAAATCGAACATATGCGATATATCCGTCAAGCTCTCCGTCATCTTCCGGTTTGAAAAGCGTAATGGCTGCTGCAAAAACGTGAATACGTCCGTCACGGTCAGACTTCCAGCCCTGAACCATATGAGAAGCAACCTTGTCAGGCCATTCATAAAGGAAAAAAGGCTGCCCCCAAGTTTTGCCGTCATCTTCACTGATTCGTCCGAAAATGAACTGAGAAGCCGGATTTTTACAACGTCCGTTAGTTGGTTTACCGTGCTCAACCAATGTAAATAGCCTTCCGTCAGGCAAACGCTCCACCCATTGCATATTGACTGCAAGTTCGGAGCATAACAACGTACAATTTTGATGCTTAAGTTCTTCCATAATCATATATCCTTCCAAATAATAAAATATTTTTAAAATATACTTTTAATTAAATTGACAATAATTTTCATTCGTGTTATAATTATATCATAGCCGTTTTTGAAAATAAATCAGAAGTTTGGACATAATATGCAAATAACGTCCGAATATTTAACTCAATTGTTGGAGGCATTATGGGACAAAATAAGCTGCAACATATAACAATTGATATAGGTGATCTTAGAGTTATGTTTTCCGGCGGGAACAAGCTTTTAGAAATTATAACCAACGAAGAATCTTACATTCATTCGCACAATAATTATGAGCTTCATTATTCTCTTTCGGGAAATTACCAACTGATAACGGATAAGCTTCGAATAGTCACTCCCGGCAATATCACCTTAATTCCCCCCGGTGTATTACACACCGTTCCTGAAGGTACACACAAGCGACTCGTGCTTATGATATCGCTTCTTCGTGGAGAAAAACAACGACGCAGTTTTTCTGAATATCAATACTACAGCACAGTTTTCGCTGCTCTGAACGATGCCATATTTTTTAAATCAGAGGAAATAGGCGCATATCTTGACACAATGATGAATCTGTATGTGAACGAGATGTCTGTACATAAACTAAAAATTATTTTTTCGATGATGTTTCTTCGTCTGGCAGAGCATATTGTTAAATCAAAAGAACCATCTGTTAATAAGCTGACAGCAAGTGACATTCAAAGTGCCGCTGACCGACGTTGTCTTATTGAGAATTATATAAGCAGTAATTTTGCAACCTCAGGCACTATAGACGGGCTGTGCGAACATTTGAATCTCTGCCGACGCCAAACAGACCGCACAGTTAAGCGATTGTTTGGTGAAAGCTATCAAAAGCTGATTATACAAAAGCGTATGGAAGTGGCAGAGATACTTATCGGCCGCACAAATATGCCCTTTACTGAGATTTCCAAAAGAGTTGGGTATGATTCTTATGCCGGTTTCTATTCGGCAATAAAGAAATTCTTTTGCAAAACACCAGAGGAGCTGCGTAATAAAAATACTTAAAGTATTTGCAAGAAAAATCTTATTTTTATATATTAGCAATCACAAAAAAGCGGAGAAAACCTCCGCTTTTTTAATTATGTTGTTTATTATATTAAATTATGTGTACTCTACGCCGATGTATGTGATTAATAATTCACCATACAAACGGAATTATTCGATATTTCACTTTTTGTTTGTATTCTATGTATCCTGATAATTCCCTTTCAAGAAACGATTCTTCATTTTTGATTCTCTTTGCTATTATAAACGGATATAAGCAGAAAATCGGAAATGATATCAGTGAGCCAAGTACAAACGGAATTGATAAAAAAAGTAAGATAGTTGCCATATACATCGGGTGGCGAACTATGCC
>JAZNAB010000064.1:0-10279 GCA_045586285.1 Candidatus Flemingiibacterium sp.
TTTTTTATTTTGTGATACAATATATATTGGATAATAATGTGGGAGCGTGGTTGCATATGTCAAAAAGGCCGAATATACTGTTTTTAATGTATGACCAGCAAAGATACGACTGTATCGGTGCGGCAGGTGAATATCCCGTCAAAACACCGAATATTGATAAACTTGCGGAAGATGGAGCTTTTTTTGAAAATGCCTATACCACAAATCCTGTATGTGCTCCTGCAAGACAAGCACTGTTTTCGGGTAGGCGTCCCGAGGCACACGGCGGACTTTTTAACCCCGATATTTGTTTCCCCGTTGGTTCAATACCCGATGATATGCCAAGATGGACAAAGCATTTTAAAGAAAACGGATATCAAACATCTTATATCGGCCAGTGGATACCGGCTCCCGATAAAACGCCTATCGATTTTGGCTATGAACACTATATTTCTCGCTCTGAAATAACTCAAAGTATATCAAAAAAGTATAACCCTGAATACACAAGGGGTTATTTTGGTGAGCCATCGGGAATACCGCTTGAGGAGTCGGAAACTCATATTACGGCAATGGCTGCCATAGATGAGCTTGACAGGCTTTCGGACGAGGGAAATCCCTGGTATCTTCACATTGACTTATATGCCCCTCATCTGCCTTGCAGACCTAGTGCGCCATTTGACACAATGTATCCTCCGGAATGTATAAAAAAATGGGGCGGATTTGACGATAACTTTGAAAACAAGCCATATATTCAGCGTCAACAGCTTGTAAATTGGGGCGTTGAAGACTATACCTTTGAAGATTATTCAAAAACCGTAAGTATGTATTATGGAATGATTTCTCA
Source organism: Candidatus Flemingiibacterium sp. (assembly GCA_045586285.1). Taxonomy (GTDB): domain Bacteria; phylum Bacillota; class Clostridia; order Oscillospirales; family CAG-272; genus Flemingiibacterium. Next base: position 824 of record JAZNAB010000064.1, read on the forward strand.
ATATGATGATGCACTTGGAAGAATAATTAATCACTTAAAGCAAATTGGACAGTACGAAAATACTGTAATTGTTTTTACTGCCGATCACGGCGATATGTGTGGAAGCCACAGAATGATGGACAAACACTACATAATGTATGATGATGTATTAAGAGTTCCGTTAATAATCGTACACAAGGGTAAAATCAAGCCCTCTCGTATAAAAGGTTACACACAGGCAAGTATAGACTTAGCTCCGACTTTGCTTGATTTTGCAGACATTAAAGATGTTCCAGAAGCAGAAAACTTTCACGGAGAGAGCCTTTATGGCTGCCTATACAAAGATTTGCCTTTGTTAAAGGATTATGCGGTTTCCTGCTATAACGGACAGCAGTTTGGTTTATACTGTCAGAGATCAATCAGAACTGATGAGTATAAATACGTGTTAAATTCAACCGATGTTGATGAGCTGTACTATATTAAAAATGACAAGTATGAGCTTTGTAATGTTATTTACGAGAATAAGCACAAGCAGGCTTTGGAAAAGCTGAGAACGATGCTTTATATGGAGCTTGAAAGATGCAAAGATCCGCTTTTAAACTGGAGTAAAAAACAGCTTACTCACGGCAGAAAACTTTAAAACTGAAAAATGTATATTCAAGTATAAAATAATTGATTTTTTCTAAAGCCTTACGGCAGAAACGGAGAAAATATGAACAATAACCGTCAGAACAGACCGCCAAATAATATGGAGCGTGGTCAGCAAGGCTATAATGTCCACAATAACAGAAATATGGGAGCAGGTCAGATGCAAAGGGGACAAATGCCGCCGCAGACGAGATCAAGAACACAAGCTAACAGCGGTGCAGCGCCAAGCTCAAGAGGCAGCACACAAAATAGACCGGTGAACAGACCTTCGTCAGCAAGCGGCGTAAACAATATAAAGGCACAAACTCCTTTAGGAAGAAGGGCAGAGCCTAATCGTGTGAAGCTGACCGCAGAGCAAATTGAGGTAAATAAGCGTGAGCGGCGCCGTGAGATATATCATATCAAAAAACGCCGTTCTGCCATAATAAAAACTTTTATAAAAAGAGTTGTTTTCGGCGTTTGCGTTTTTGCAATTATGTTTGCATTGTTCTGTCTTTTGTTCTTTTGGAATTTAACTCGCACCTCAAATAATAACATTTCGAGATATTCCTACAGAATTGGCGAACATAACTATTCAAAGCCTTACACAACTGTTGTAAAAAATGAACAAGCGTATGTAAACTTTACGGAAATTGCCGAATTGTGTGACCTTGCGGTTACAGGCTCAAAAGAGGATATTAAGTACGTTATAAAAAGCGATTCTGCAGAAACTATCCGTTTTGTTGCAGATTCCAGAGTTGTGTATGTAAACGATGTTGAAACAAGACTTGGCGCAGAGTGCTTTTGGATTTCCAATGAGCTTTATGTGCCTGTAGATTTTGTGGGAGCATATTTTAAGGGCTTGAATGTGGAACACGATGCCAATAAAAATGAGATTGAGGTTTCAAGAACTATTACTAACCTTGATGAGAAAGGAAAATTACCAAAGGGAGAAGAAGCCGAGTATGCGCCTTTGTCATTCCTTTTACAGTCGGTTGCACCGCTTGTACCTCTTGATCAGGAGAAACAAGAGGGTGTTCAGGATCCCGAGCTTAATTTTGCAACCAATCTTATTATGTATGAGAAATATATGAATCCCGGTAATACTGATGAATATTTAATTCTTATAAACCGTGAGCATACTCTTGAGGCTACAGATTCACCTCAGGATATGATAGCTGTTGTTGATACAAGAAAAGATCCCGGTAGAGCTACACAGTATATGCGGGAATATGCCGCAAAGGCTCTTGAAGCAATGTTTATTGAGCTTCGTGCCGCAGGTTTTGAAGATGTAGGCGTTACAAGCGCATACAGAAGCTATAGTTATCAAGGTCAATTATACAGCAATTACGTTGCGGCAAACGGCAAAGAAGCGGCGGATAAATTCTCAATGCCTGCAGGACAGAGTGAGCATCAGACGGGACTTGCTGCGGACCTTCATAATCTTCCAAGTGCAAGTACTGCCTTCAAGAATGAACCGGCATATGAATGGCTTCGTGAGAATTGTTGGAAATTTGGCTTTATTCTTCGCTATCCGGAAGATAAATATGATATAACAACAATTCAATTTGAACCTTGGCATTACCGTTTTGTAGGCAGATACCACGCTAAACGTATATATGAAATGAATATGTGTCTTGAGGAGTATTTGGCATATATTGGCAAGTAATTTGTTTGAATTTCCCAAATCCTATATTTTAGTTTGTTAAAATGTACACTAAAGGGTTGTATTTTGGAGCTTTGACTGTCAACGATTACGAAATTTTTAAAAAAAGCCGTGCGTCACTTGACAAAGCTCGGCTTTTTTCATATAATATAGTATATACATTCTTTACCATATTTTTATTTTTAAGAGGTAAGTCACGTGATTAAAGTGGTGAAATTCGGCGGAAGCTCACTTGCAGATGCCGTTCAATTTAAAAAGGTAGCAGGTATAATTAAGGCAGAAGAAGAGCGCAGGTATGTTGTGCCATCTGCTCCCGGAAAGAGATTTGACGGGGACACCAAGGTTACCGATATGCTTTACGAATGCTATGAAACAGCATCAAGAGGTGATGATATCACCAACTTGTTTTATGCTATTCAGGAAAGATACAATCAAATTATATATGACCTTAAGCTTGATTTTTCTCTTGACGAGGATTTTAAGCTTATAAAATCTGCATTTATTCATAAGGCAGGTCGTGACTATGCGGCATCAAGAGGCGAGTATCTTAACGGTAAGATTCTTGCGAAGTATTTAGGTTTTGATTTTATTGATGCGGCTGAAGTTATTTTCTTCAACGATAACGGAAAGTTTGATTCAGAACGTACAAATGAAGTTTTATCGGAACGTCTTGCAAAACATAAGTATGCGGTAATTCCGGGATTCTACGGTTCAATGCCAAACGATACAATCAAAACTTTTTCAAGAGGCGGCTCGGATATTACAGGTTCTATTGTTGCGAGAGCTGCAAATTGTGATATTTATGAAAACTGGACAGACGTTGACGGATTTCTAATGGCTGATCCGAGAATTATAGACAATCCGAGGGTAATTAGTGAAATTACTTACAGAGAGCTTCGTGAGCTTTCATATATGGGCGCAACTGTGCTTCACGAAGATGCTATTTTCCCTGTCAGAATTGCAGGTATACCGATTAATATTAAAAACACAAATAATCCTTCATCACACGGTACTTTTATTGTTTCTACAAGCGAAAAGTATGACACCGGAAATGTTATTACCGGTATAGCCGGAAAGAAGAATTTCTCTGTATTAACTATTGAAAAAGATATGATGAATTCTGAAATCGGATTTGGCAGACGTGTTCTTGAGGTGCTTGAAAATCTTGGACTTCGCTTTGAACATTTGCCGTCCGGCATTGACAATATGAGTATTGTATTGAGCACTAACGAAATTTGTGATAAACGAGATCAGATTAAGACAGCTATATGCAGAGAGGTTAATCCTGATTCTATCGAAATTGAAGACGGACTTGCACTTGTTGCAGTTGTAGGACGTGCAATGGTTAAGGCAAAGGGAACTGCAGCAAGAGTATTTAAGGCTATAAGCGGTGCTGATATTAACATCAAAATGATTGACCAGGGATCAAGTGAAATTAGCATTATTGTAGGTGTTGAGGAATCTGATTTTGAAAAGGCTCTCAATGCTATATATCAAGAATTTGTATATTAAAAAGAAGGCTTACGGATGTATAAAATATTTGATATTCATACTCACACATATCCAGAAGCAATATCTGAAAAAGCAGTAAAGAATCTTGGCGCATTCTATAATTTCAACGTTGAGGGGAAAGGCACGTATGCTGACCTTAAGGAAAACGGAGAGGCAAACGGCGTTTGCGGATTTTTACTTTTTTCGGTTGCAACCAATGCACATCAGGTCGAAAAGGTAAACAATTCTATTGCTGCTCTGGCAGAAAAGTCAAGAGAAGAGGGTTTTGAAACTGTGGGCTTTGCAGGTATTCATCAAGATTTTCCTGATTTTGCCGCAGAAATAGATAGAGCAGAAAAGCTTGGCTTAAAGGGCGTTAAAATTCACCCTGATATTCAGGGTGTGGATATTGATTCACCGAGAATGGAAGAACTTTATGAGATAATAGAGGGAAGAATGCCGCTTTATCTCCATATGGGCGATAATCGCCCTGAATACCGTTTCTCAGAGCCTAAAAAACTTGCAAAAATGCTTGATAAGTATCCTCGCCTTGAGGTCGTTGCAGCGCATCTTGGCGGTTATAGGGCTTGGGACGAGGCTTTAAGTGAACTTGCGGGCAGACCGAATGTGTGGTATGATACTTCAAGTGCGCTTTGGGCAATGACTCCAGAAAGGGCAAAAGAGCTGATCCTTGCTTATGGAACAGACAGAGTGATGTTTGGTACTGATTACCCTGTAATGAATACGGCAGGCGAGCTTGAGCGCTTCTTTAAAATTGAGCTTAGTGAAAAACAGCGTGAAGATATATTATATAATAATGCAAAGAGATTTTTAAAGCTATGAAGATTTACTATTCTATAGCAGAAATTTTGACTGACAAACAAATAAAAACGGACATTTGGACACGGCTTTCAAAATGCAGTAAGCCGATTGTAATGTACGGAACAGGAAACGGTGCGGATAAAATCCTCACCGTTTTTGAAGCTAGAGGCATAGATGTCGCAGACTTTTTCGCTTCTGACGGATTTGTACGAAACCGTTGCTTTCACGGCAAAACTGTGCTTTCCTATAATGATATTACAAAAAAGTATTCGGATTTTATAATTGTTGTGGGCTTTGGCTCAAGACTTCCTTCGGTACTTGATAATATATATGACTTAGCAAATAAGCACGAGCTTTATATGCCCGATGTTCCCGTGGTATCTGATAGCAACATTTTTGATTTTTCCTTTTTCTGTGAGCATATTGATGAACTTTCAGCTGCCTGTGACTTATTATCTGATAAGCTGTCAAAGCAGACCTTTGTTGATGTGGTTTTATTCAGATTGACGGGAAATATCGAATTTTTACGGCGGCATACAGTAAAGCCTTCTGACGTTATGCAGGGAATTTTGGGGGCAGAAAGCTTTGTAAATACTGCAGATCTTGGAGCTTATAACGGTGACAGTATAAGAGAGCTTAGTTGCTTTGCGGGGAATTTGAAAAAGGTGTGTGCCTTTGAGCCTGATCCTAAAAACTACAGAAAGCTTACTGACTATGCACGGGGGGAGAGCTTTTTAATTGATGCCCATAACTATGCTGCCTGGAATGAAGATAGAATATTAAGTTTTGTTTCGGGTGCCAACCGTAACTCTACTCTTATTTCCGATGACGGAATTAAAAGCGGAGCGAAGTTTAAAGAGGTTGAAGGTCGGAAACTTGACTCTGTATATACGGGTGACTGTGACTATATAAAATATGATGTTGAGGGGGCAGAGTATGAGGCTATTCTCGGCTCTCTAAATACCATCAAAAGAACTCATCCGAAGCTTCTTGTGTCACTGTATCACAGAAATGAGGATTTATACAGGCTTCCTCTATTATTAAAGGAGCTTGGATATAAAAAACTATATTTAAGACGTTATGAATATGTTCCGGCTTGGGATTTGAACTTGATTGCGACAGAATGAAGATTTGTGTTTTAGGTATTTCTATTGAATAAGATTTGAAGCTATGGTATAATTATACTGTATTAGATATTGGTAAATAATAAAAGATACTTTTAGAAAGAAGTTTATAAGAAGTGAAAACTGTAGCATTTTTTGTGGGAATATCAGCTGTTATTTTATATTTGCTTTCATATCTTGCAAGAAAAAGAAACAGCATTATTACACTCAATACAACATCTAGGGTTTTATATATAATTCAGTATGTACTGCTTGGTGCATTTGAGGGTGCAGTACTTGACATTGCTGGAATACTATCATCTGTTCTTGCTGGCAGGAAACATAGTGGATTTATAAAAAAATACACAAAGCTGTTTTTTGTTTTATCAAGTATATTTACCATTGCCGCAGGGCTGTTGATATACAAAAACGTATATAGCTTACTTCCCATTATAGCGGTTTTGCTTCATACCGGCGCTTTTTGGATAAACGATGAGAAACGAATACGTCAAATATCATTTTTAGGCTCTCCGTTCTGGCTTGTTTACAACTTGATTTGCGGTGCTTATGGCTCGGCAATAGGAGATGTTTTATCTATGGTATCAATAATTATATCTATGGTAAGATATGATTTTAAAGGTACAAAAATTAAAGAGCACTAAAAATATCTAAAATGATGTTGAAAAGAGGTGGTGGGCTTGGAACGCTTTGAACTGAAAAGCAAATATAAACCGACCGGCGACCAGCCAGATGCGATTGCAAAATTAACAGCAGGTATTGAGGCGGGAATGAAAAATCAAACCCTTCTTGGCGTAACGGGTTCCGGTAAAACTTTTACTATGGCAAATATTATTGCTAATGTTAATAAACCAACTCTGGTTCTTGCGCACAACAAAACCTTGGCGGCACAGTTGTGCTCGGAATTCCGTGAATTTTTCCCGAACAATGCAGTAGAGTATTTTGTCAGTTACTACGATTACTATCAGCCTGAGGCGTATATACCCGGCAAGGATATGTATATCGAAAAGGACAGCTCTGTAAATGATGAAATTGATATGCTTCGGCACAGTGCAACAAGCTCCCTGTTTGAACGACGTGACGTAATAATAGTGTCCAGCGTTTCGTGTATATATTCCCTTGGCGATCCTAATGAATATCATAATATGCTTGTTGATTTGCGCCCGGGTATGATTATGGACAGGGAAGAGCTTATAAGACGTTTGATTTCTATATCTTATGAAAGAAATGACATTAATTTTGCCAGAAATAAGTTCAGGGTAAGGGGAGATGTTGTGGAGATCTATCCTGCATCTTCAACTGAAAAGGCTATAAGAGTTGATTTTTTCGGTGATGAAATTGAACGTTTGTCAGAGATTAATACTGTTACGGGTGATGTTATAAGAACATTTTCTTATGTGCCGATTTTCCCGGCTACACATTATGCTGTTTCTGAGGAAAGGCGAGAGGCAGCTCTTCGTGAAATTGAAGAGGAAATGTATGAGCGTGTAGATTTCTTTAAGAGTCAGAATAAGCTTCTTGAGGCACAGCGAATAGAGGAGCGAACAAAATATGACCTTGAAATGCTTCGTGAAATCGGTTTTTGTTCAGGGGTTGAGAACTATTCGAGAGTAATGTCCGGCAGAAAACCCGGTTCAACACCGTACACGTTACTTGACTATTTCCCGGATGATTTTTTGCTGTTTGTAGATGAGTCACACGTTACTTTGCCGCAGGTCAGAGGTATGAGCGGCGGGGATAAGGCAAGAAAAACAAATCTTGTGGAGTTTGGCTTCAGACTTCCGTCTGCATATGATAACCGACCTTTGTATTTTGATGAATTTGAAAGCAAATTAAATCAGACGGTTTATGTAAGTGCAACACCGTCAGATTATGAAAAAGACAGGTCAGAACAAATTGTTGAGCAAATTATAAGACCTACCGGACTTCTTGATCCTGTTGTTGAGGTCAGAGCGGTTGAAGGACAAATCGATGACCTGATTGGCGAAATTCATACAAGAAGTGAGCGTGGTGAAAGGGTACTTGTAACTACGCTTACAAAGAAAATGGCGGAAGATTTAACCGAATATCTTGAAATGAATTTGATTAAGGTTAAATATATTCATCACAAAGTTGAAACGATGGAGCGAAGTGAAATTATCAGAGATTTACGTCTTGGCGTTTTTGACGTGCTTGTGGGAATAAATTTGCTTCGTGAAGGGCTAGATATACCCGAGGTATCGCTTGTGGCAATACTTGACGCTGACAAAGAGGGATTTTTGCGTTCAGAAACCTCTCTTATTCAGACAATAGGAAGAGCGGCGAGAAATGCAGAGGGCAAGGTTATTATGTATGCAGATACAGTAACCCCGTCAATGAAGTCTGCAATAGATGAAACAAACCGCCGACGTGCGCTTCAAGAGGAATATAATAATAAAAATAACATCACACCAAAAACAATTAAAAAGAGTGTACGTGATCTTATTGAGATTGGCAAAAAACAAGCCGAAGCCTCTCCTGAAAAGAAACTTGCGGATATATTTAAGAGCGGCAAACATCTTTCGGCAAATGATAAACAAAAGCTTATTGAACAATTAACAGAGGAAATGCGTTCTGCGGCTAAAAAGCTTGAGTTTGAACGTGCGGCTTATCTTCGTGATAAAATTAAAAATTTAAGGGAAACCTTATAAATAATAGTTAGGTAGTTTTGAAAGGACAGAAATTATGGCTGATATATCAATGAGGGGGGTGCGTGTGCATAACCTTAAAAATATTGATCTTACAATACCAAGGGACAAGCTCATAGTATTCACGGGACTTTCAGGTTCAGGCAAGTCATCTCTTGCATTTGATACAATTTATGCTGAGGGACACAGACGTTTTGTGGAATCACTTTCAAGCTATGCGAGAATGTTTTTAGGACAGCTTGACAAGCCCGATCTTGATTCAATCGACGGGCTTTCTCCTGCAATTTCAATAGATCAGAAAACAACTTCAAAGAATCCTCGGTCTACTGTTGGTACGGTTACGGAGATTTATGACTATCTTCGTTTATTGTATGCGAGAGTCGGAATTCCTCATTGTCCGATTTGTCACAAAGAAATTCGCCGTCAGACGATTGACAGTATTGTTGACAGTATAATGGAACTACCCGAAGGTACTCGTTTTCTTGTACTTGCTCCTATGGTTAAGGGCAAAAAGGGAATGCACGAAAAGATATTTGAAGATGCAAGAAAAAGCGGATATGTCCGTGTACGAATTGACTCAAATATGTATGAGCTATCCGAGGAAATTAAGCTTGACAAAAATATAAAGCATACGGTTGAAATTGTAATTGACCGCCTTGTGAAGCGTGACGATATGAGAACAAGGCTCAGTGATTCGGTGCAAACAGCACTTAATTTAACTGAGGGTGAGGTTTCTGTATCTGTTGTTACACGTGAAAATGAAAGCTTTGACGGCGAAACGGAGCTAACCTTTTCTCAAAGCTTTGCTTGTGAAGAGCACGGCATCAGTGTCGGAGAGCTTTCGCCGAGAATGTTTTCTTTTAATAACCCTTTTGGTGCTTGTCCAAAGTGTGCGGGACTTGGCGAAATGAGAATTGTATCTGCCGACAGAGTTATTCCTAATAGAGAACTGTCACTACGTGAGGGGGCTACAACCGTCAATGGATTTAAAAGCCTTGAAGAAGAGTCGTGGAACGGCCCTCTTTTTAAGGCGGTAGGACAAAAATACGGTTTTAATCTCGATACAAAAATCAAAGACTATTCT
>JAZNAB010000065.1:0-4328 GCA_045586285.1 Candidatus Flemingiibacterium sp.
CCATCAATCTGATTAACGGTAGACATAAGCTTTCTGTCAGAATCAAAAGGAATTTCCGCTATTCGAGGATATTTTGCATTAAGATCTGCCTTTGTAAAACCATTTTTGTAAGCGGCAAGGACAATGGCTGTTTCAGTTGGATCGCCAATATGTTTCTCTTCTCCGTCTTTTACAATAACGGAACCGTCGGAACAAAGAGTTCCATAAACAAGAAGATTTTTAACCTTATCGGAATTATTGCTGCTTATCTGTTCAGCCTCTGCTTCTGTGTCAACATACGCCTTAACAAGAGTCATTCTGTTTTGGGTTAGAGTACCCGTTTTGTCAGAACATATAACTGATGCACTTCCAAGTGTTTCAACGGCAGGTAGACGGCGGATAAGCGCATTTTTCTTAACCATACGCTGAACGCCAATTGAAAGAACAATGGTAACAATTGCCGGAAGTCCCTCTGGAATTGCAGAAACCGCAAGAGATACGGCTGTCATAAACATATCCATAATGGACTTGTTATTTAACAAGCCAACAACAAATATTACAGCGCAACAGCCAAGTGCTATAAATCCGAGATACTTTCCTAATTGTGCAAGTTTTTCTTGCAGCGGCGTTTGTGAATCTTCTTCACCATCGAGAAGGTTTGCGATCTTACCCATTTCCGTATCCATACCGGTTGCAGTAACAACAGCAACCGCAGTACCGTATGTGATAGAACAACCGGAAAATACCATATTAGATCTGTCACCGAGAGGTGCTTTTTCGTCAACAATCAATGTAGCGTCTTTTTCTGACGGGACAGATTCACCGGTAAGTGCAGATTCCTCACTCTTAAGACTTACACTTTTGATAAGACGTGCATCAGCAGGTATAAAATCCCCCGCTTCCAAGCGAATAATGTCTCCGATTACAAGCTCAGATGCATCAATAATTCTTTCTTCTCCGTCACGAATAACTTTTGCGTGAGGTGCTGACATACTTTTAAGAGCATCAAGCGCTTTTTCAGCTTTACTCTCTTGAATCACACCCATAATTGCATTAAGAATTACAATAAGAAGAATAAGGCCGGGTTCAAAAAACTCCTTGGCATTTCCGTGCCCCTGTGCAATTTCGTAAACTACAATACCTGCCGAAATCGCAGCCGCAATAAGAAGAATTATAATCATTACATCTTTAAATTGATCAATAAATCTTGCAAATGTTGACTTCTTTTTCTTTTCTTTTAATTTGTTAGCTCCGTGCTTTGCCAGTCTGACTTTTGCTTCGGATTCAGGGAGTCCTTTTTGCTCAAAAGTGTTAAGCTCTGCAAGTACATCTTGTACATTGGTGCTATGTGGTGACAATTCTTTTTCCTCCAGATTTTTAAAAATAAAAATAGTAATACATAAATATTTTTTGTCGTTTTCAATAAATTAATTCTAACTTAATCATATTGAAGATAAAAAAGCAAAAGTATTACAAAATTATTATATACAATAGAGAGTTTAATGTCAATAAATGAAGCGATTAATTTATAATTTTTTTACCAAAAATTACATAATATATAAAAACCGAAGATCTTTATAATCTTCGGTTTTTATAGATTTATTATTTTTTAAAAGTCCCGTCAGCATAATAAATAAAGCAAAGATTATTATAAAACTTTATTCAATCTTAAACTTCAAAATCAAGACAGCTTCTTGAAGAAATAAATGGACGAACATATTTATTAGCCGCACCTACGTGCTTTGGATGGGACGAATAACCCTTAAGCGCCTCAAAGCTCTCGAAAGTAGAATCCATCATCATTTCAGCAGTTGAGCTTTCAAGACAGGAAGTCTGTATCTTCATTTCCAAAAGGCCCGGAATTTCTCCGACAAGTCCCTCTAATGCCGCCTTGGCGTTTTTCTTAATCTCCGCTTTTTGAGATTCTGTAAATTCGTCCTTTAAATTCCACAAAATTATATGTTTAACCATTATAACTCTCCTAATTTACTTATCCCTTTCATAGATCAGATGTTAACCCATCATATCAACGCCTACCCTAAGCATTGAATATGGTGAATATCCATCGATATTTACACTTCCGGAAAGTCTTATGTCAACAGAAGATGAAGCAACTAAAATGTTGTAAAGTCCATCTTCAACAATCCAGCTGTGAAGCATATAGTTATAGTATGCAAGATCTTTTACATCAACAGTAAGCTTGACAGTCTTTTCTTCTCCCGCTTTTAAGAATATTTTATCAAATGTCTTTAATTCTTTTTCCGGTTTAGGCACGGTTGTTACAGGATCATTTACATATATTTCAACTATCTCAGCACCGTCAACATTTCCTGTATTCTTAAGTTTGAATTGAATATCAATTTTACCATCTATCAAATTCAGTTTCAAATCCGAATATTCAAAACTTGTATAAGAAAGTCCATATCCAAAAGGATAAGCAATTTCATCAGGGTGCTTATCGTAGTATCTGTAACCAACCTCAAATCTCTCGTTATACATCATTTTCAAACTGTCACCCGGATAATCAAGATCAGTTCTTAATTTCTTCGGGAATGTCTGAGGAAGCTTACCAGACGGATTAACGACACCGCAAAGCACGTCTGCTATCGCACCTCCGGCTGCCTCACCTCCAAGCCACATTTCAACAATACCCCTAGAGCCTTTATCAACAGCATAAGGAATTGTAGCACTTCCATTTTGGAGTACCGAAATTACTTTTTTGCCAACAAGCATTTCATCAGTATAAAGTCTGAATTGTGGGTTCATTTCAATATGAGTTTTATCGAATTTTTCAGTATTTTCCCCTTCCATATCTCCCATAAAGAGAAGAACAATATCCGCATCTTCTACAAACTCTTTTATTTCCATCTTACGTGACCACTGCATAACTTTCGGGAATTCACCTTTTTTGAAAAATTCCTTATATACAATCTCGACATTTGGAAGAAGTTTGCGAAGTTCTTCAACAGCACTGTCTACGTATTCAGGCTTTTGTTTAACTTCAACGCTTCCCTGACCTGAAATCAAAGGTTTATCTGCATACTCGCCAATAATCGCAATCTTTTTATACTTTTCGCTTGTAAGAGGAAGCACGTTATCTTCATTTTTAAGAAGTACTACACCTGCCGCCCCAATTTCACGGGCAAGTTGGTGCTGTTCATCTCTATCATATTCAATATCCCTGTCTATTTTAGTAAGTAAGAACTTTAACACTCTGCGTACCGCATCGTCTATTCTTTCCATAGTAATTGTCTTGTTGTCAAGTGCATTTTTCAAATCCTCGGTTATATTCTTGTTCAGAGGCATTTGCAAATCAAGACCTGCCGCAATTGCTTTTGCACAATTATGTACAGCGCCCCAGTCGGAAACAACAAGACCTTCATATCCCCATTCTTCTTTAAGAATGTCATTGAGAAGGAACTTATTTTCGGAGCACCAAATGCCATCAAGCTTATTGTAAGCGCACATAATACTTGCAGGATTTGCCTTTTTTACAACAATTTCAAAAGCTTTCAGGTAAATTTCTCTCAAGGTTCTTTCGTCTACGTCTACACTAGCTTCGCAGCGGTCAACCTCTTGGTTATTTGCAGCAAAATGCTTAAGACTTGCCGCAATGCCTCGACTTTGAAGTCCGTTAATATATGCAGCCGCAAGCTCGCCCGCTAAAACAGGATCCTCTGAAAGATACTCGAAATTTCTTCCGCAAAGCGGATTTTTTATTATATTAATACCGGGACCTAAAAGCATATCTACTTTATTATAAATACACTCCTTTGAAAGTGCTTCACCCAGCTTTTTGCAAAGATCTCTGTCCCAAGTTGCCGCAAAGGAGCACGAATTCGGGAAATGAGTACAGTTTGAATCAGGATCACGCAGTCTTACACCGTGAGAAGCATCAACCATATTTTTGGGTTTTATATCAAGTCTTTCGACAGAATATGTATCAGAATTACTTGTTCCGGTAAGCAATTTAGCCTTTTCCTCAAAAGAAAGCTCCGATAAAATTTTTTCAATCATTTTGTTTCTCCTTATATGATTTAAAACTTTTTTCACTTTAACTTAAAATTACAGTACAATCTATTAGGTACAAAACCAACCATACTGTAAGATATCAGAAACAGCAGTAAAAAAACTTTAAGGTTTGGAGCTACCTCTTACTATTACTTCTCCACAACATTCATATACGGGATTCGTCGTAATAATTTCACCAACGCTGTCAGCGTATACTTTTCCGGATTTTACATTTTTAATTGAAATTATATGACCGTGAGTATCAGCCATAACGTCCGAATATTCAAAAGCAAGGTCGCAGTCAACAAGCTCACAATTTTCCAAAGTCGGATCGTAGC
>JAZNAB010000066.1:0-6140 GCA_045586285.1 Candidatus Flemingiibacterium sp.
TTTTTTCATAGTTTTCATATGCTAAAATAATTTTCTGTACTAAGCGGTGACGCACAACATCACGCTCACTGAATCGGTGAATGGCAATCCCCTCAATTCCGTCAAGAATTGTTTCAGCCTGTAAAAGTCCGCTTTTTTTACCAAAGGGCAAATCCGTTTGTGTAAGGTCGCCCGTAACAACCGCTTTTGAGTTAAATCCAAGACGTGTTAAAAACATTTTCATCTGTTCTGGGGTAGTATTCTGCGCTTCATCAAGAATTATAAAAGCATCATCAAGAGTTCGTCCTCTCATATATGCAAGAGGCGCAATTTCTATTATGCCCTTTTCAACGTACCGTGCATAAGCCTCAGTACCGAGCATCTCATATAAAGCATCATACAAAGGTCTTAAATACGGATCAATTTTATTCTGAAGATCACCGGGCAAGAATCCAAGCTTTTCACCCGCCTCAACAGCAGGGCGGGTTAAAATTATTCTGTCAACCTGCTTTGATTTAAGAGCAGTTACAGCCATCGCAACTGCAAGAAAGGTTTTACCCGTTCCGGCAGGCCCGATTCCCATAATAACCGTGTTTTTCTTTATGGCATTAATATATTTTTTCTGTCCGACTGTTTTTGCCTTAATAGGTCTGCCCTTTGAGCTTATGCAAATAACGTCATCATCAAGCTCGGCAAGTTCATTCTTGCGTCCGTCTGCAACCATATCGATTACATATTCTACATTTTGCTTTGTCAGCGTCTTATTAAGCTTTTCCATACGTTTAAGACAGCCAATAGCATTAACAGCATTTTCAACGTTTTCAAAGTCCGCTCCAATGACCGTAATTTCATCTCCCGCACCGTTCATACTCGGTTTTGATTTTATTGTAACGGAAAACGTTTTCTCAAGCATTTCCATATTTGAGTCAAGCTCTCCGAATATATTTAACGTTTGTTCAGTTGAATCGGTTAAAATTGTTTTTTCAGCCATTTTCACTCTCCGCAATTTCCTCTTTTCCCGTATATATCGGGACTTTTTTTGCTATATCCTTTAATACTACAAGCTCTCCGCTGATTTTGTAGCAGCCGTCGGACAGCCCTGCTTCAATACTCCTTGACACAAGCTCGCTGTCACGGCTTATTTTTTCACACTCCGAAAAGAATTGCTTATAGGCAAGTTTCTTTGCTTCATTCTCAGTAAGCGTTATCTCCCTCGTCTGATACCCTCTGTATACATCTTCACAAATCACAATCGGAACTTCTATTGTATCAAAAAAACGAATGGGCGTTTCTCTTTTTATTATGTCACATTTTTCGGGAGCATTTTCTGTATTATCAAAAAAACATAAACTTAACCCAAAAAACTTCAAAGATTTTTTATAATAACTTTTATCGTCAGGTATTTCTTTAGTTGTATTAAGCGGAATTTCAATGTTTATTGCTCGTTTAACTTTTGCAAAAACCTGACCTCTTGAGTGAACAAGAAAGTAGCCGTGTTTCCCCTCTTGAATTCCCGACGCCAAAAGCTCTCCCTCACGGACAAGCTCGTTTTCCTTTGCAATCGGCGTTCCCCTCAGTATTTCCATATATTCTATTATGCCGTCTTCACTTGCCACAAGATTATATGGCTTAGTTTCGTCAGGCGCTTTATCGGGCTTCAGTGTTTCAAGCACTTCAACATATGCCGAAGTCCCCCTCACATTAACTGAAATCCAAGCTATCTGCTTGTTTTCAATCAAAAACCTTTGATGTACCTCATCAAAATCTATATCGGGAATAAAAGAGCCAACACCAACTCCCAGTTTGCCAAGCTCGGATATTATTTGCCCGTCACTAACAGACGTATTACCGCCGACTTCCATACTCCATATAAACCGTTCCGAAGCAAAAATCATAATAAGCGACAAAATCGCACCGACAAGAATTCCGACTCGCTTTTTGTATTTATTAAAAATATGCGGAAGCCCATATCTTCGCTTAACCTTATATTCAATAGCATTACGTTCGAATATTAAGCACACGGGAGCACAGTCACGCCACATAAGCCGAAAGTACAGCTCTCCGTTTTTCTGCCTTTTCATTCGGTAATATTCTGCACCGGAAACCAAAAGCTTATTTGCCGCCTTATCAGCATACTCATCGGGAATTATAAACTCCCACCAACCCAAAAGAAATCTTACAATTAATTTAACCATTACCGTCATCTCCGTATTCGATAGATGCGATAATTCCTTCAACAAGCACCCGCCCGCCGCAAAAGCTTCGAATTTCAAGCTCGTTTCCGTTTATTGTGAGAATACTGTCACAAAGAACAAGCACAACCTTAGTATCAGTATAGGTTAAAAGCCCCTCACAGCCGCCAACCGCAAGTTCACGGTTGCCGGTTGCCTCAATAAAGGATATTCGTCCGAAAGTACCGACAGGTATATCAAACTTTTCGCAAATTCGCTGTGAAAAAGGTTTTTTAGGGGGTTTATTCATATATAATCTCCGTCCTCGCATATTGGTTAATTAACAGACATTCGTCGGTTTAATAATATGAGATGGGAACGGTGATTATTATTATAGCAACAAAAAATAAACGCTTTGATTTTATCTCTTTTAAAATAGGCTCTGCTATAACGGCTAATATTGGTATTTTTTTGCTTTTTTTGTTCGGATATTTTATAAAATCTCCAATACTTGCTCAAAACTCTGTAAGAGCGGCATTGAGACTTTGCGCTTTTTCGATAATTCCTGCTTTATTTCCGTTTACGGCAGTTACCCGCATCTTAATTTCAACAGGCATTTTAAAAAAGCTTACAGCGCCCATAAACAAGCCGATTTCTTATATTTTCGGTATTCCCAAGGAAGCGGCATATGCCATTATAATCGGAGCTATCGGCGGCTTTCCCCTTGGGGCTGTCTGTCTGAAAAGCCTCTATGATGATGGAGTAATCTCCAATAGTGAAGCGTCAAGACTTTGTGCTGTTTCAAATAATGCAAGTCCAGCTTTTTGTATCGGAGTTGTCGGTGTAGCAATGTTCAGTGACAAAGCATTTGGTGTAAAGCTGTATTTATGTCAGCTTCTTGCAGTATTTTTTTTAGGCATTATTTCAAGACAAAAAGCTTCCCCCCGCACATATATGCCAAAGACGCAAAAAAGCCAACCGTTTTCGGAAGCTGTTTGCACCTCAATCATAGACAGCGGAGCCATAATGATTAAAGTCTGCTCCTTTGCAATTTTTTTTACAGTAATCGGAGATGCAATTGGTTATGCCCTGACAAATGTTTTCTCTGAGTTCAGATATCTTAACAGTCTTTGTGCTTTTATCACCGCTTTTTTTGAACTTACACTTGCCTGCAGTAAATGCACTGTTGCAGGCGTGATTTTTCCAAAGCTTATATGCGCCTTTGCGGTTGGTTTCGGGGGAATGTCCGTTTATATGCAGGTTTCATCGGTGATGAACTCAGGCAAAGAAAATAGAATTATCTTAAAAGGCTATCTTAAGAAAAAACTTTTGCAAGGGATAATAAGCGTAGTTCTTATGATACTTTTTCCTATTTAAAATCAACGCTCTACAATATAAATATCCAATTCTATTATACTATATTGAAACAAATCTGTCAACCGAATTTGCCGATGATTTGGTAAAAAATGCATCTCATCTTTATAACAAAAAGCAAGAAAAAAGCCCGATATAATATCGGACTTTTTTAATATTCTATTCTTGTAACACTGCCAAGTTTAACATTCACCGCAACAAAAGGGCTGTTTGTTTTAAAACGAACTCTGCCTCCTGAAGTATGTGAGTGAAGCCTCAAAACCTCGGAGCTGACATTTTTGGCAACTTCTTCGGGCATTCTTCTGAATTTACCGTTATCGTAATACACACCGTTAATTACAAACGGCTCCTGCCTTACGCTGTAAAATGCAAGTCCTTCTTCTTTAAAGCCAGTTTCAATATTTGCCTTTTTGCAAATATCAGATATTTTAGCCATAGTTATTCTCCTCCAAAACATATTAAAGCCTTGGCGCCGTGCCCGAAAGACCACAAAAGAGCTTCAGCTCTCAGATTTTTTACATAATAGAATTCCGTACGTGTCAATTATAGCATGATACATTATGCAAGTCAAGCCGTTTTCATAAATTTACGGTATAATTTTTATGCTTTACAAAAGAAAAAATAAATGGTATAATATTTTATATTAAAAAAATTCGGAGGCAAAAAATGCCATATAAGCTTATAATATTTGACCTTGACGGAACACTTTTAGATACGCTTGACGATCTTGCCGATTCGGTCAACTATGCTCTTAAATTATACGGTTACCCCTCACGTACCCTTGATGAAATCCGCCAATTTGTCGGCAACGGTATCGGAAGCTTAATTAACCTTGCCGTACCGTCAGGGACACCGGAAGAAAAAGCATTGAAAGTTTTGGAAGCATTTAAGCTTCACTACAAATCTAACAGCACCAACAAAACAAAGCCATACAATAAAATCCCCGAGCTTTTAAAGGAATTAAAATCAAAAGGTTTTAAATTAGCGGTGCTTTCAAATAAAGCAGATTTTGCCCTTCAAGAACTTGTATTAAAATATTTCGGTAATATTTTTGACTATGCTTCCGGTGAGCGTGAGGGAATTTTAAGAAAACCGGCTCCCGACGGTGTTCTTCATATTTTGAATTGTCTTAATATCGAAAAAGACCATACTGTTTACATCGGCGACTCTGAAGTTGATATCCTGACAGCGAACAATTCGGAACTTGACTCCGTAATTGTCGATTGGGGATTCAGAGATAGGCAAACACTTATCAATAGCGGAGCGAAAATAGTCGTATCCACAGTAGAAGAATTAAAAGCAACCATTGTAAAATAAAAAGAAAAAACCACCCAAGTTTAACCTTAGGTGGTTTTCTTTTGTCTAAGATTATGCGCTATATACGCTGACAGCCTTTTTGCCGCCTGCGATATGCTCAAACTTGACTCTACCGTCAATCAATGCGAACAGAGTGTCGTCCTTACCAATTCCAACATTGTTGCCAGGGTGTACAGCAGTACCCCTCTGTCTGATAATGATGTTGCCTGCCTTTACAGCCTGACCGTCAGACTTCTTAACGCCAAGACGTTTAGCCTCACTATCACGGCCGTTCTTTGTAGAGCCAACGCCCTTTTTATGAGCGAAAAACTGTAAGCTGAGCTTTAACATAGTTAATTTACCTCCGTTATCAAATTTGAGAATTAAGCGTTCTTTATACAAGTCAGATTAGTTCCTCTACCACTTCTACATCAAGGAAATCATAATATTCCTCAAGCATATCGTTAAGCTGGTAGAAATAAGCTTGGATAAGTCCCGATATTGCGTATCTCTTTTTCTCGTCTTCCTCATATTCGGGAAGAGCGCCGTGAGCAATTACTTTAATATCTGTAGTAGCTTCATCAATAGTGTAATTAACATCGGAAGCATATGCAACCTCAATTGTGTTAATTATGAGCATCGTCATAGCAGAAAGCGCCGCACAAAGAACATCATCCCCCGCTTCGCCGTATCCCGTATGTCCTTGCTCACTAAAGCCGTAAAAGACATTATCCCACTTATGAAAAATAATCTTTGTCATTCTTTTTAATTAGCCAACAATCTTTTCGATTTGAACCTTGGTGAAAGGCTGTCTGTGACCAATCTTCTTCTTTGAATCTTTCTTGGACTTGTACTTAAGGATATGAACCTTCTTACCCTTGCCGTTCTTTACGACATTAGCTACAACGCTTGCGCCTTCAACATAGGGAGCGCCTGCGGTAAACTTGTCGCCTGTGCTGAGAGCAAGTACCTTATCAAAAGTTACTTTTTCTCCGGCTTCAACGTCTAACTTCTCGATGAAAATAACGTCGCCTTCGTTAACCTTGTACTGCTTTCCGCCTGTTGTGATAACTGCAAACACGAAAAGCACCTCACTTTCTGAATAGTTCTTAGAACTATGAACTCGCTGATGCCGGTTTTGTGCATTTTTTGCACAAATTAAGACCGTTCAAATCAAGCGGCTACTTATTATACCACATTTTAATTACAATGTCAATACAAAAAACACATTTTTTTGCGGTTTTTTCAATATTTTATATATTTAATCAACTTTTGCCACCGTTCTATTGCTTTTAAGATGCAAATAAGTTAAAATATACG
>JAZNAB010000067.1:0-6655 GCA_045586285.1 Candidatus Flemingiibacterium sp.
AACGGCAACGATAAAGATAACTCCCCCTCATTCCTTAGGGCTTGCGCCGCACCGGGAAAAAGGTGCGGCGTTGTGCTCACGTTCCCTTATCAACAGAGGTGTTAATACTTTGCGACCGCATTTTTTTGACAAAAATGCGCCGCCTTGATTTTTTGGGGAAGCGTGTGCGTAAGCATATTCCGTAAAGTTTATGAGGCAGTGGGGACGATAGTCACGTAATTAATACACGTCAAAAATTACCTAACACTATTTTGCAAAAAACCCTTGCAAAAAATCCGAACATAGTGTATAATATATAGGGAACATTTGTTCGTATATTAAGTACAGGGGAGGCGGAAAAGTGAAAAGTTACGTTACAATAGATTTAAAATCCTTTTATGCCTCAGCCGAATGTATTGAACGTGGCCTTGATCCACTAAAAACCAATCTTGTAGTTGCAGATTCTAACCGCACTGAAAAAACTATCTGCCTTGCTGTTACTCCATCCTTGAAAGCCGCAGGGATTCCCGGACGGCCAAGATTATTTGAAGTAATTCAGAAAGTAGAAGAAATTAACAATATAAGAAAATCATACGTCCCCCAAAACAACCTTTCAGGCTCATCATATAACTCAGATGAGCTTTCTGCAAACAAATCGCTTGCATTTGATTATATTGTTGCGCCGCCAAGAATGGCTCTTTATATGAAACTCAGCACACAAATATACAAAATATATTTAAAGTATGTTTCCCCGGAAGACATACACGTTTATTCGGTTGATGAGGTATTTATAGACGTCACCTCTTATCTGAAAACATACAATATGAGTGCAAGAGAGCTTACTGTAAAAATAATTCTCGACATCTTCAAAGCAACCGGTATAACCGCCGTTGCAGGAATAGGCACAAATTTATATCTATCAAAAATTGCGCTGGATATAATGGCAAAACACGTGCCGGCAGATGAAAACGGCGTACATATAGCCGAACTTGACGAAATGCTTTATCGCAAACATTTATGGGAACACCGCCCTATAACTGATTTTTGGCGCATCGGAAAAGGTTATGCGAAAAAATTAGCTTCTCAAGGTCTTTACACTATGGGAGATATTGCAAGATGTTCCATCGGCAAATACGGCTCATACTACAGTGAAAATCTGCTTTATAAACTTTTTGGTATAAATGCCGAGCTTCTAATTGATCACGCTTGGGGGTGGGAGCCTTGCACGATAGCCGATATAAAATCATACAAGCCAACTGCAAACAGTATCAGCTCGGGACAGGTATTAAAAGAACCCTATACCTTTGAGAAAGCACGGCTTGTTTTAAGGGAAATGGCAGATTTGCTTATTCTTGATTTAGTGGAAAAAGAGCTTGTTACCGATGGTATTATGCTGACTATATGTTATGATACCGATAATCCTCAAGAAATATCTGAGAATCCATTTGTAACCGACCATTACGGAAGAAAAATGCCAAAGCCAGCAAGCTCCAGCACTCGTCTTGAATTTTACACATCATCGACAAATCTTATCCTGAAAGCTGTTGATAAGCTTTTTTGTAACATTGTTGATAAAAGGCTGCTGATACGCAAATTAAATATAACCTTTGTGCGCACCATAAAAGAGTGCGATAAACCCGCAAATTTTATAGGTGAACAGCTTGATATATTTTCGGATATCTCATCTCTCGAGAATCAAAATATATCCGATAAATATTTTGCTCGTGAAAAAAATATTCAACTTGCTATGCTTGAAATCAGGCGGAAATTTGGAAAAAACGCTATTCTGAAAGGTATGGACCTTGAAGACGGCGCAACCACAATAGAAAGAAATCAACAAGTAGGAGGTCACCTTGCCTAGTAAATATTCTGATATTATATCTGTGCCGTATCCCAAAGAAGACAAGCGTTTTCATATGTCCACTCACGACCGTGCAGCACAATTTTCACCATTTGCTGCCCTTACGGGATATGAAGCAGCAGTAAAGGAAACCGCTCGTCTTACAACAAGCAAAAAGCTTCTTTGTGAAGATAAAGCATCTGAAATAGACCTTAAATTAAAGCTCATCTACAGGCTTTACAGTGAATATGGTGTTGAAATACCAATAACAATAACATATTTTATCAGCGACCGAAAAAAAAGAGGCGGTGAATATATCTCCGCCTCAGGAATTATCAAAAAAATTGACAGCTATAAGAAAATCATTTATATGAGCGACTCACGTCAAATTCCTATAAAAGACATTGCTGATATTTGTGCAGACATTATTGATTTGTGTATAGAAACTTAAAATCAGCTGTTTTTCATAACAACAAGGTCAACACAGTCGCCAACGTGCTCACAAGCATCAGCACAGTTTTCCATTTTAACATAAATTTCACGCCAAGAAATAATGTCAAGTGCATTTTCAAAACGTGTATCAAGAAGCATAGTTGCGTCCATATAAAGAGTATCACATTCTTCTTCAACACGGTTAAGCTCAATAATCATCTTATGAAGCTTTTCGGGCTTTTTGAAGTTTGCAAACTCAGCAAGCATATCGTGCATAAGTCTGCAACACTCGGCAATTTTGGTTGTAAACTTAATTGCTTCGGGAGTAATTTCCTTAATGTTATACATATAAAAAGCCTGAAGAACTTCTTCAATACAATCGGTAACATCATCAATATTTTTACTGATAAGTGCCAAATCTTCCCTGTCTACAGGTGTTACAAATGCCCTTGCAAGAGCTGCAGTCATTTCGTGCTTTTTCATATCTCCCATATGCTCGTGCTCATGTACCTTACTCATCATCGTTTTAAGGTCTTCATTAGCAAAATTACCAAGACATTCAACAAGACAATTTGCCGCATTGCAGGAGCATCCGGCAGCCTCTTTCAAATTTTCAAAATAGTATAAATCCGCTTTTGCCATAATATTCTCCATTTCCGCTGCCACGGGACAGCTATCATATATCAATAATTAATCTTATAATTTTAGGTTTTGCACCGATTATTTAAAAATCAGAACAACCACATAAATAGCTTGGTCATCAAAAAGCCAATAAGTCCGCATCCGGGGAATGTAAGAATCCAAGTAAGGCACATTTCCTTAACGACTCCGAAATTAATGGCTTTTATGCTTTTAACAGCGCCAACGCCCATAATAGCAGTTGTCTTTGCGTGAGTTGTTGAAACGGGCAAACTGAGAAGTGAGCAAAAAAGAAGTGACGATGATGCTGCAATATCCGCAGAAAAGCCTTGATACTTTTCAAGCTTTACCATATCCATACCAACGGACTTGATAATCTTTTTGCCGCCAATCGCCGTACCAAGACACATAATCAAAGCGCAAAGCACCATTATCCACGGTTCAGGTGTTAAATCTTTCGGCACAGCTTTACCCTGCGACATAAATACACACAAAATAATTATACCCATAAATTTCTGTCCGTCTTGAGCACCGTGCATAAACGCAGAATAAGCCGCTCCTACAATCTGAGCATATTTGAAAATTGGCTCGGTTTTACGTCTTTCAACATTATAAAACAACTTGGTTACAAGCTTACACACAATCCAGCCAAGTCCAAAACCAAGCGTCACGGAAATAACAATACCAATAAGAACCTTTACCCATTCGTCAGGATTTACACCTTCAAGGCTGCCATGAAGCGCAATTGCAGAGCCGGTAAGACCTGCGATAAGTGCGTGGCTTTCACTGGTAGGAATTCCAAAAAGGAAGGCAAGCGTTGCCCAAGTTACAATTGCAAACATAGCAGCACTGAGTGCTACAATGGAAGCATCTGCATCTGTGCCGAAATCCACCATTTTAGTAATAGTTTCCGCAACTTTCGGGCTAAGCAGCGTCATAAGATATACACCTAAGAAATTAAACACAGCCGCCATTATAATTGCAGCACGGGCAGACATACAGCGGGTCACAACACAAGTTGCAATAGCATTTGGTGCATCAGTCCACCCATTAACAAGTATTACACCAAGAGTAAGTGCTACAGCAACAAACAAAAGTGGATTTTCAATCATTTGCGACAAAAAATACGACAATTTCAAATCCATAAAGATTCTCCTATTTTTTACAATCTTTTTTCACTATCCTTTTTATTGTAACATCTAATCGTGTAATTTTGCAATACATTTCAAGAAATATTTACAAATCATATTGTTTTTAAAAACTTTAAGGCGGCATATGGCAACCGTTACAAACGGTTAGCCGCCCCGCTCTCAATTATAAAAAAGCAACTGCATTACGACATTTCTGTCATTTTTCGCAGTTGCTTTAATATTGTTATCAAATATATAACTATGCTAAAACTTTTACAGTGTATCCAACTGAATATTCGTTTTGAGCCTCAAGCTTAATTACATAAGTCTTGTCCTCGAAATTTCCGCTTTCATCAATGGATGCAGGCAAACCATTCCAAGGCTCAAGACATACAAACGGAGCATTTTTCTTAGGCGGAGTCCAAACACCGAGAGCGCTGAAACCTGTAAAATCAAGCTCTATGCCTTTACCCGTAACTTTATGTACAAGTTTAACCTTGCGGCTTTCAAGAGTAGGTGCTAACAGAACGTCAACATCATAATCCTCGTGAACAAGCGCCCATTCATTTGTGTTTTTTAGTTTATCGGTAGGGGCTAAGGACTTATCTATATAGCCTCCGCCGTAATTAGTTGTGTAAACAACATCAACGTTTTCAGCCTTTTCAAAAACAAGCTTGTAGTCAGAAAATTTTTCTCCCTCATTAATCGGGCAGTTAAATCCGGGGTGACCTCCGATACAAAACCAAATCGGCTTATTATCTGTATTTACAACACGAAACTCTGTTGAAAAACCTTCGTCTGTAATTTTATGTGTTATTAAAAGCTTAAATTTGTAGGGATAAAGCTTGAGAGTTTCTTCATTTTCGCAAAGCTCGTATACGAGCTTATCAGACTCAGCTTTAATGAGCTTAAATTCACTTTTTCTTGCAAAGCCGTGCTTTTGAAGGGGATATGAAACGCCTTCGAATTTAACACTTCCCTCAAAAGTTGCACCAACTGTCGGGAAAAGCACCGGAGTTCTTCCGGACCAAAAGTCCGGATTTCCCTCCCAAACATAGTGTGTTCCGTCAAGAACATAAGATATAAGCTCTCCGCCGGTGGTGGAACATATCGCCTTTGCCCTGCCGGTTTTAATTTCAGTTAACATTTTGCAACTTCCTTTCAAAATATATCAGTAAATTTTATTAGTGCGGAAGTTCTTGATCTTTTGTTATATCATCAGATTCTTTCTCTTCTTGTGCACGCGCCTTTTCCTCGTCCTCTAATGCACGTTCAGAGTTTTCGGCAGCACTCTTTTTCTTCTTTTCCTCAGCCATAGCCTCAAGCTCCTCTACGGTAACGTCGCCGTCCATAGCTGCCTTAAACTGCTCGTCGTCCATAACCTCGTTTTTGATCAGAAACTCTGCTACGAAATGAAGCTTATCAACATTTTCGGAAAGAAGCTTCATAGCTATAGCATATGCCTTGTCAATAATATTCTTGATCTCGTTATCGATTCTGGTAGCTGTATCCTCGGAATAATTTTTTGAAGAGTTAAAGTCACGTCCGAGGAAAACCTCGTCGGAGCTGTGCTCTGAGCCGTACACTACAGCACCGAGCTCATCGCTCATACCGTATCTTGTTACCATATTACGAGCGATACCTGTTGCACGCTGAAGGTCATTTGAAGCACCCGTACAAATATCTCCGATAATAAGCTTTTCCGCAACTCGTCCGCCAAGGAGAGTAACAATTTCGTGTTCCATATCTGTTTTGGATTCGTGGGTTCTGTCTTCAAGCGGCAAAGATAGAGTATATCCCGCCGCACGTCCTGCCGGTATAATAGATATCTGATGAACAGGTCTGTCTGGCTGCAGAATTCTTGTTACAATTGCGTGTCCTGCTTCGTGATATGCGGTAATACGCTTATCTTTTTCATTTATAACCTTAGATTTTTTATTTGGGCCAACAATAACTTTAATTGTAGCTTCCTCAAGGTCATTCATTCCAATGAGGCTTTTGCCCTTTCGAGCCGCCAGAAGTGCCGCTTCATTAAGCAAGTTTGCAAGGTCAGCCCCCGTAAAACCTACAGTAGTTTTTGCAAGAGTTTTAAGGTCAACATTTTTTTCAAAAGGCTTACCTTTAGCGTGAACTTCAAGAATATCTTCTCTGCCCTTCATATCAGGGTAATTTACAGTAATCTGACGGTCAAAACGTCCCGGACGAAGAAGTGCTGGGTCAAGAATATCCGGTCGGTTTGTTGCCGCCATAACAATAACTCCGTCATTTCCGCCAAAGCCGTCCATCTCAACAAGGAGCTGGTTTAAAGTCTGCTCACGCTCATCGTGACCGCCGCCAAGTCCCGCACCTCTGTGACGTCCGACAGCATCTATTTCATCAATAAATACTATACTTGCAGGGTGCTTCTTCGTGTTATCAAAAAGGTCACGCACACGTGATGCACCAACGCCTACGTACATTTCCACAAAATCCGAACCGGAAATTGAGTAAAAAGGAACGCCGGCTTCACCCGCAACAGCCTTTGCAAGTAAGGTCTTACCTGTACCGGGCGGGCCTACAAGCAATACACCGTGAGGAATATGCGCTCCAAGCTTTGAAAATTTCTTAGGATCTTTCAAAAATTCAACAACTTCTT
>JAZNAB010000068.1:0-3523 GCA_045586285.1 Candidatus Flemingiibacterium sp.
TTCCTTGGCTTTTTTCATAACAAGGTTACCCGCCATTACAATGCTTTCTTTATTGGCAAGTGCAAGTGTTTTACCCTCATCAAGAGCAGCCATCGTTGGTTCGAAACCGGCACTTCCCCCAATAGAATTAAAAACGATATCAGCTCCATATCCTCTGGAAGCCTCTAATAATGCTTCATATCCGCCGTATACCTTGATGTTGGTATCTGCCAGTTTTACTTTTAAATCTTTTGCAGAATCTTCATTTTTCATTACACAAACTTCTGGCATTAAAAGTCTTGCTTGTTTTTCCATAGTATAAACATCAGAAAAAGCGGCAAGGGCGGCAACTCTTACATTAAGTGCTGCCGCTACCTCTACAGTCTGTTGTCCTACTGAACCGGTAGAACCCAGTATACTTATAATTTTATTGTTATTCATATCTTTGATTTGCCTTTCAATTGACTATGAATACTTTCTTTAAGAAGAAAGTACTGTTGATAAGTAAAATCTACTTGATACATTGCATTTTGGAATGTATCAAAACTAAATGAAGATAGCAAATATATCAGGCATAGAGCAAATTATTAGCAAAAATGGAGCAATGGCAATTATGCTGTCAAATCTGTCAAGAACTCCCCCGTGCCCTGGAAAAAGATTCCCATAGTCTTTAATATTATAGTGCCTTTTAATCAGCGAAGCAATAAGGTCGCCGAAAATTGAAATAACAGAAATCAACAAACCGGTTATTGCAAGGAAAATATACTGCGGTTTTGCTAATCCTAATGCATTTATAATAGTTCCAAAAATAACAAATCCAAGTGAGCCGAATATAACTCCGCCAATCGCACCTTCCACTGTTTTTTTAGGGCTTACATCCGGAATAAGCTTGTGTTTGCCAAATAACATTCCACAGAAATATCCTGCAACATCTGGCAACCAAGCACCGAGAAAGACAAGAAGATAGAGATATTTGCCGTGGTTTTGTTCATTGTATGAAAAATCTTTAAGAAGAATTATAGATGAAAAACCGGCTGTTATATATAGTGTTGTCATAATGGTGAGAGCCATATCAGTAATCGGTTTTGTTCCCTTAGAAACAACCGCAAGGCACATTAGATAAAACAAATATATGAAGGTTAAAACCGCAAATATAGCAATAAATAATGAGTTTTTATCAAAATATTTAATGATTATTCTGACAGAAAACGGGACTAAAAATGCATAAATTACAGAGGGTACGGATACAGATAAACATTTTTTTTGACCGATGCAGCCAAGCATTTCAACTTCAGCAATTACACAAAAGGCTGCAACAGCAATAGGAAAAATAAAAGTATTTGAAAACAGCAGAATAGGTATTAAAAAAATAATCAATATAAACGCTGTTAAAACTCTTTGTTTCATAGTGCTTAAATATCCTTAATATTTTATAAATTAAATTTCATTCTTAAGAACGCCGCCGTAACGTCTTGTTCTGTTATAGTAGGCATCAACTGCTTCATCAACATCTTTATCAGAAAAATCAGGCCAAAGAGTATCTGAAAAATAAAATTCAGAATAAACAGATTGCCAGGTTAAAAAATTAGAAAGTCTCATTTCTCCGGCAGAACGCACAATCAAATCGGGATCGGGCTGACCCTTTGTATATAGTTCACTTTCAATAAGTTCAGGTGTGAAATTTGTAACCCCATTTTTTGAAAGCCTGTTTACAGCATTGACAATTTCTGCTCTTCCGCCATAGTTAATAGCCACATTTAAATTGTATTTATTATTTGCGGACTTTATTTCAAGGTCATTCATTTGTTTGCGTAATTTTTCAGAAAGAGGAGCTTTATCTCCAAGGAAAGTGACCTTAATATTGTTTTTTGTCATCTCGGCTATACCTGTTTTAAGATAGGCTTCGAGAAGTTTCATTATGGCATCTACTTCGTGTTTAGGTCGGCTCCAATTCTCAGTTGAAAACGCATAAATTGTAACTGTATCAATATCGCCTCTAAAGCAATATTCGCATACTCGCTTAAATGCTTTTGCGCCTTCTGTATGACCGGCTTCTCTGACTAAACCTCTCTTTTTTGCCCATCGTCCATTACCGTCCATTATGAAAGCGATGTGTGACAGCTTTTTTTTGCCACAGTCAAGACTATGTGTAAACATATCTGCTCCGTTAAATAAATATTAGTATGGGGACGCCGCTTTTGCGGCGCCCCCGCAATACTTTTGTATGAACTTTACTTAAATTTCCATAAGTTCCTTGTTCTTGCGTGCTGTAATACTGTCGATGTTAGCGATGTACTTATCGGTAAGATCCTGAACGGATTTATCAGAAGCTTTGAGCTCATCTTCAGTCATTTCACCGTCTTTTTTGAGCTTTTTAGCAGCATCATTTGCATCACGGCGAATATTTCTAATAGCTACCTTAGCATCATCGCCCATCTTAGCAACCTTTTTAACAAGTTCCTTACGGCGTTCTTCTGTAAGCTGTGGGAAAGATAATCTTAGTGTTTTACCATCGTTTACGGGAGTTATTCCAAGGTCAGAAGCAAGAATTGCCTTTTCAATATTCTTAAGAGTTGTTGCGTCCCAAGGAGTAATAACAATTGTTCTTGCATCAGTTACCTTGATTTCTGCCATCTGATTAAGCTTTGTAGGGGCTCCGTAGTAGTCTACCTCAATTTTATCAAGAAGACCGGGATTAGCACGGCCGGCTCTGATGTCAGCAAGCTGACCTTCGTATGAAGTAATAGATTTCTTCATTTTAGCTTCAAATCCTGTACAATCAAGTTTCATAATATTCTCCATTTCTGCCGGTATCGGCTTCAAAATTTTAAAAAATTATTCGTCAATAACTATAGTGCCGTCAACATCACCTATAATTGCATTGTAAATGTTTTCTGGCTCTTTTAATTCAAATACAAAGGTTTTGATATGGTTTTCATTACCGAAGGAAGCAGCAGTTGAATCCATTGCTTTTAAATCTTTTGCAAGAATTTCCTTGTAAGAAACCTCGCTGTATCTTGTAGCACCTGGGTCTTTCTTGGGGTCTGCTGTGTAAACACCGTCAATATTCTTGCCCATAAGAATTACATCGGCACCGATTTCAGCTGCTCTGACTGCAGCGGCAGTGTCTGTAGAAATAAACGGAATACCAAGACCGCCTCCAAGAATAACAACTCTGCCCTTTTCAAGATGTGATACCGCTCTGTTGCGAATATATGGTTCAGCATACTGCTTCATCTCAACAGCAGTTAAAACTCTTGTATCGATTCCATTTTGTTCAAAAAAGTCTTGAAGTCCAAGAGCGTTTATTGTAGTAGCAAGCATCCCCATATGGTCAGCACGTGTTCTGTCCATATTTGTACCCTGACGACCACGCCAGATATTACCTGCGCCTACAATAATGCAAATCTGAGTTCCGATTTCTGTACAGCGCTTAACTACCTTAGCAATTCTGTCAAGCATATTGTAATCAAGTATAGGGTGTTCACCGCTTTTTCCAAGTTCTTGCCTTTTTGCCTCAGATGGCGCAAGGGCTTCGCCGGAT
>JAZNAB010000069.1:0-4473 GCA_045586285.1 Candidatus Flemingiibacterium sp.
AGGCTTTTGTTTCCTTGGGCTTTTTCGCTTTCGGCTTCTGACTGTTCACCGATCAGATAACCGCATAATTGATAAAGACTTCCCTGTATGATTAGATTGCTGGTCGGTGACTGTTTATTATAATGCTTTATAATTTCATTACAGATTTTGCGAATCATTTTATGATCCTCTTTGCCGTCAGTCAATGAGCAAACAGGGGACTTGAATCTTGATTTTGAAAAATGTGAAAAATTATGTCTTAGCAGAGAAGAGCCCATTACTAAGGTAAGTACAAGTGAATTTTGATCCTGATTGTCGGGGATTTCGTGGGAAGCCAGAGGACTGACAAGTGCTATATCTCCTTCTGAAAGATGATATGTCTTTTTATCGATAATTATATCAAAGCTTCCTTTTGCACAATAGCTGACTTCTATATCTGCATGACGGTGCTCTTCATAAAGATGAGGTGATCGCAACATAATCTGATAAGGATTTTTTTCACGAAGGATATTTTGGTAAGTCATTTTTAATCTCCATTCCGCCGTCAATCTGCGGCATTAATACAATTAAATTATAAAAAAGTTAATTTTAATGTGCAACAAGATGAGATTTGCGTTTTAATTTGTTTTTTCTTGTGAGCTGAATAATCGTGTTGTTACTTTGTTTTTATTATAATGTCTGAAATTATAAATGTCAATAGCTTTTTGTGAATTTATGGGTAAAAGTTTATACTTAATATGGTTGCAAACAAAAGAAAAAAGATGATATAATTAACATAGATAGTTAGACTGTCTGAGTAAAAACCAAAAAAATTAAAAAGGAGATAAATATTATGCCAGCTAAAATTGCTTATGCACAGTGGCCTTGGGGAACAAAAACCAAGGAACAGTTTATTGAATCTTGTAAGGATCTTTCTGATGTAGGATTCGAATATTTTGAAAGTGTAAGAGAGTTTGTTGATACTTTTAAGGATAACCCCAAAGAATTTGACAGTATTTGTGAAGAATACGGTATGCACCCGATAAGCTTCTATTTCCATCTCAGAGGCAATCCCGAAAACGACATTTTCGAGCTTAAGGATAAAATTAAGTTTATCGCAGACCGTGGAATTAAGACAATTACCGTTCAGTCTGTAGGTTCAAAGACCAAGGCAACTCCCGAGCAGCTTGAATATGCTATCAAGACTTTAACCGAATACGGTAATGTTTGTAAGGAATATGGCATCATTCCTTGTTTACATCCTCACATCAACACGACTGTAATGTACAGAGATGAAATTGAGTACGTTATGTCAAGACTTGATCCTGAGCTTGTTGGCTTTGCTCCCGATACAGCTCACCTTCTTTCCGGAAAGTGCGATCCTACCGAAGTGTTCAATGCATATGCTGACAGAATAAAGTTTGTTCATTTAAAAGACCTTGAAGGACCTACACAGGTTGCAGGTATGCAGGCGGGCGTTGAAATCTATACTAACTTCCTTGAACTTGGACAGGGCGTAGTTGATTTCAAGGGCGTGTTCGATGTACTTAAGCGTGTAGACTTTGACGGTTATCTTTGCCTTGAACTTGACTGCACAAGATACACTAACAAGGAAAGCGCAATAATGAACTACGATTATATGAAGAAGAACTGGTAATCAACTTCCATAAATATATAAGGAGATCATTATGAAAAAAATCAAAGTTGGTATTCTCGGACTTGGATACATAGCGGCAACGCATATTGATGCTGTCAGAAGAATTAACGGCTGCGAGATTGCGGCGGTTGCTGACACTAATATTGAGTATGCAAAAAGCAGAGCGGAGCTTTATGGCGTAGAGCGTTACTATGGTTCTCTTGAAGAATTACTTGCAGATCCGGAAATTGATGTTGTTCACAACTGTACTCCAAATCATCTCCACACTTCCATTAACAAGAAGATTATAGAAGCAGGAAAACACCTGTTCAGCGAAAAGCCCTTGGCAAGAACATATGCAGAAGCACTTGAGCTTGTTGAGGTGGCAAAAAAACATCCTGAAATAGCTGTCGGCGTTAACTTCAATTATAGACTTAATCCGATGGTTCAGGAAATGAAGTACCGTTATGAAAAAGGCGACATTGGAAAGCTCTATATTGCAAACGGCGCATATCAGCAGGACTACTTGCTTTACGACACTGACTATAACTGGCGTCTTGAGCCGGATGTTTGCGGCATTTCTTGTGCAGTTGCAGATATAGGCTCACACTGGATGGACGCTGTTCAGTATGTTACCGGCAGCAAAATCGTAGAGGTTATGGCTGATCTTGTAACGGTTATTCCTTACAGAAAGAAGCCTCTTAATCAGGCCGAAACCTTTACAAATAACGCAAGTGACGAATATGAGCTTCGCAAAATCGAAAACGAAGAATATGCGGCAATAATGTTCAAGATGGACAACGGTGCATCAGGTGTATACCACGTTTCCGAGGTCAGCGCAGGTCACGGTTGTCATTTCCACATTGAGCTTAACGGAAGCAAGGCTTCTATGAAGTGGAATCAGGAAGAAAACGACAGACTTTGGATGGGCTTCAGAGATGGGGATAACAGATTCATCATTCGTAACCCAAACACAATGGCTCCTGAGGTAAGAAAGCATACCGCACTTGCTATGGGACATCCTGAAGGTTGGAATGACGCATTTTGCGGAAATTTCAGAGCTTTCTATAATCACATAGCTTCCGGAATGAAAGGTGATGCGCCTTATGCATCACTTGACGAAGCAGCATATATTGTTCGTCTTATCGAAGCGATTGTTAAGAGCTCCAAAGAAAGAAGATGGGTTGAAGTTTAATTCCCCCGCAAATATTAAAAAATAAAAATTTATATATTTAGAAAGGATACATAATTATGAGCAGATTTAAGTTTTCAGCAGGCCCTTGGAACGTACACGAAGGTGCAGATGCATTTGGTCCGGAAGTAAGACCTACCATTTCCATTGAGGAAAAGTTTAAGAAATTTGCAGAAATAGGACTTTCTGCAGTTCAGTTCCACGATGATGACGCAGTTCCGAATATGAATAACCTCTCCGAAGCAGAGATTATTGAGGAAGCAAAGAAGGTAAAGGCACTTCTCGACAAATACGGACTTGCAGCAGAATTTGTTGCGCCAAGACTTTGGATGGATCCTCATACAACAGACGGAGGTTTCACTTCCAATTCACAGGAAGACCGTGACTTTGCATTATGGAGAGCATACCGTTCAGTTGATATTGCAAATGCACTCGGAACAGACAAGATTGTTCTTTGGCTCGCAAGAGAAGGAACACTTTGCCAAGAGAGCAAAGACCCGATTACAGGCGTAAAGCGTCTTATCGAAGTTATCAATAAGCTTCTTGCATATGACAAAAACATCAAGGTTCTTATTGAGCCTAAGCCAAACGAACCTATTGACAGAAGCTTCTGCCCAACCACAGGTCACGTAATGGCAATTTCCGCAGCTACAATTGACCCTGCAAGAGTTGGCTGCGTACTTGAGTCCGCACACGCAATTTTAGCTGGACTTGATCCTGCAAATGAAATGGCTTTCGCTCTTACATTCGGAAAGCTCGGAAGCGTACATCTTAACGACCAGAACGGTTTAAGATATGACCAGGATAAGTCTTTTGGTGCAGAA
Source organism: Candidatus Flemingiibacterium sp. (assembly GCA_045586285.1). Lineage (GTDB taxonomy): Bacteria > Bacillota > Clostridia > Oscillospirales > CAG-272 > Flemingiibacterium. Next base: position 3,611 of record JAZNAB010000069.1, read on the forward strand.
AATATCCGTTCCGCTTTTAATCAGATCAAGGTTCTTTGCGACAACAACTACGGAGCAAACGGAGAGTATGTTGGTCTTGACGTTAAGTGTATGAGAACACAGAAAGCTGGCGAGGACTATCAGCACATCATCAACAGTATGAAGATGGTTGAGCTCCTTGAAGAAAAGGTTGCTAAATTTGACAATGACTACAAGGAAAAGTGCATAGCTGAAAGAAACTATGAAAAGCTTGAATTGTACGTTCTTGAGCTTCTTACTAAATAATTTCTAAGATAATCGGAGCATTCTGTAATGCGGGATAGATTTTATCCCATTGACCCCGACAAAGACAATAAATTCTAAGACAGGTTTAAGCTTTATGGATATGCTCCGAGATTGTTTTGAACCTTTAATGATGACTTGAGTGCAGCCGACTGTTGTTTTATTTATAGCCTATAAAAGCTTAATACTCTAATATTATGGCAATTCGCTTTGCAGTGAAGTTTTTATTCAGGTTAGAACAATTAAAGCGATTGATAATTATTTAGGAGGAAATTTAAATGTCTAACAAACTGTTTCTCGGAGTTGCAACCGAGAAAGTGACACCTAAAATCGGTTGTGCGCTTTACGGCTATTGCCCCAATTGGTTTTCTGAGTCGGTTAATGATGATTTAACCGTAACAGCTTACTATTTTACACAGGGCGACACAAATGCTTTGATGCTTGGTACAACTGTTGCTTCAATTAATAATGCATTATTTGATAAGATTTTCGGAGCAATTGAAGACAAATTCGGAATATCCCGTAATAATTGCATTATTCACGCAACTCATACCCATTCAGCTCCCAATATTAGCGGAAGCGAAGGTTGGGGAAGTCGGAGG
>JAZNAB010000070.1:0-18389 GCA_045586285.1 Candidatus Flemingiibacterium sp.
ATCCGCTCCATTTTTTTATTTATGTGCGCCGATTTCGAAAAAACGAAATCGGTTTTGCATACGGCGCCATAGCCAAGCGGTAAGGCAGAGGTCTGCAAAACCTTTATTCCCCGGTCCGATTCCGGGTGGCGCCTCCAAGATGAAAGCACCCACGCAACAGCGTGGGTGCTTTCGTTTTGGACACGAAGTGCGGAATCGGATGTGACGATAGGCGGTGAAGCCGCCGTCCGGGTGGCGCCTCCAACAAAAAAGGAACTTTTGTCTACCCAAAAATCCTTTTTTGCTTATCCAAGCCGCTGGCTTGGCATATCATCACCACGCGTAGTGCGGGTTAACTTATCAGCCTAGTAAAACAGTTAGAAGAACAAAGGGAAAGTATTATTTTTAACCAGATTGGCAGAAGGGGGACTTCCATCGGCGCAAACATACGTGAAGCCAAATATGCACACGGCACAGCTGACTTTATTTCAAAAATGCAGATTGCCCTCAAAGAAGTAAATGAAACGGGATATTGGTTGGAGTTGCTTTATAAAACTAACCATATTGATGAAGAACAGTATAATTTCCTTGAATCAAAGTGTAAATCTCTCCAAGCGATGCTCGTTTCTTCAATTAACACCGCAAAAAATAATATAAAATAATTTTCAAAATCGAATTTACGCTATACTAAGCCCAGAAAGGCGGTGAGAAAATGAAAAAGAAAGTAATTTTTGCTATATTTTCACTTTTAATATTAATTACTGCTGTTGTCTTTATCATAGGCAGCATATCCTCTTATCATTATGAAGCGGCAAACGATGATATTTTAGTTGGACTCGGGGCGGGAATCACATTGATGGCTGGAGCCTTCGTTGTTTTTTATGAATTGGATTTGTTTTATACGGTATATTACTTTTTTATAAAGCCAAAAACTCTGACCAAATCTATATTGAATATCCTTTCTAATTTAAGTTTGTTGCTTGTATTTTTTGCGGATTGCTACAAGGATATCTTCAAGGAAGACGTAGTAGCACCGCTTCTTGTGATTTTAACATATATTCTTTTGAGAATAGCTTATTTTATCGTTTCAACACGGACTTTGACTCAAAAACAATAGGGCATCTTTTCTGTCAACACACCTTAAAACGACAATGCTCACGCAATGCGTGGGCGTTTTTATTTTTGTCGCAAAGTGTAAGGTTGGAGCGTCGATCGGTGTTTTTATATGCGTCGGTGATACGAATTGAATAGAAAACGATTGACAACCTACAGAAAATATGGTACAATGAAAACAAGAATTATAATATAATTCTACTGATAAATAAGTGATACGTTTTTATACTTGTTTGCGGGAGTTTTGAATTGTTTGTCTGCAAAAATGCAGGTGCTTTGTATATGTATTAAAAAAGAAAGAGCGGTAAATAATGAAGATAACGCTTAATCCGGATGCAGAGATTGTTAAAACTGTAAAGGAAGGGCTTAAACGTACAGGCGGCTATTGCCCCTGCGTCAGAGAACAGTCGGAAGATACTAAATGTATGTGCCGGCAATTCAAAGAGCAAATAGCTGACCCTGATTTTGAGGGATATTGCCATTGTATGCTTTATTATAAATCTAAGGAATAGAGGAGCAAACCAAAATGAAAGAAATAAAATTAACCAAAGATAATTTTGAAAATGAAGTAAGTAATTCAGATAAACCGGTGCTTGTTGACTTTTGGGCTTCCTGGTGCGGACCTTGCCGTATGCTTTCCCCGATTATTGAGGAGATTGCAAATGAAAACGATGACATAAAAGTTTGCAAGGTGAATGTTGACGATGAGCCAGAACTTGCGACTGCATTCGGCGTTTCAAGTATTCCTATGCTTTTGGTGATTAAAAACGGCGAGGTTACAAATACCGCTGTCGGATATATGCCAAAAGAAAAAGTTTTAGAGCTTATATAGGACAGATAAACGATATTTTCTGCCTGAATTATTACAGAGAATATTAGTTATGCGGCTGCATTTTATATAAATGCGGCCGTTTTTTCAAACAGGCGTCGAAACAATTTATATATTCACTTATCTGTTAAATGAATGTATTGAAATGTTTACAAAAATATGATATAATAATATTCAAATCCAATGAGGAGGTGCAAATATTATGAATAATATTCAGTCGGTTCAGTTATCAAACCAAGACTATCGTGAAGAACTGTTGAACATAATTAAAAGTAATATTTCAAAAAAAGACCTCAGGGAAAGATTGTTGGATTACCACGAAAATGATATTGCTTCTGTTTTTTCTGAGATAACAAGAGCAGAACGCCTGAAGCTTTATGATGCGCTTGACATATCAATTCTTTCTGATGTTTTTTCGTGCCTTGACGAAGTTGAAATTTATATTGCGGAGCTTGGAAATATCAAAGCTGCCAACGTTATTGATGAAATGGATGCCGATGATGTTGTCGATGTCCTGGAGCAGCTTGACGACGTTAAACGAGAGGCTATTCTGCATCTCTTAACTTCCGATATCCGAGAAGACGTTCAACTTATTTCGTCCTTTGATGACGATATGATAGGAAGCCGAATGACCACAAACTATATTGTGGTTCAAAAGGATTATACCGTAAAAGAGGTAATGCGTTCTCTTGTTAATCAGGCGGCGGAAAATGATAATGTTCAAAAAATATTTGTTATAGATGAGAATCAATGTTTTTATGGGGTAATTGACCTAAGAGATTTGATTATTGCACGTCAGGGAGAAATACTTGAAAACATTATCTCTACAAAATACCCATTTTTTTTAGCAACAACACCTATTGATGAATGTATTGAGGAAATACAGGACTACTTTGAAGATGCGATACCGATTGTTAACGAAAAACATAACCTTATCGGAGTAATTACTGCTTCTGATATAACAGAGGTAGTCCAGAATGAAGCTACCGAGGACTATGCAATGCTTGCAGGTCTTACAGAGGCGGAAGACTTAAAGGAAACACTTCCCCAAAGCGTTAAAAAGAGAATTCCGTGGCTTCTTATATTGCTTGGATTAAGTTTGATTGTTTCCGCAATAATCCAAAGCTTTCAAAGTATTATTCCGCCGAGCTTAATAATTATCTACACCTTTCAGAGCTTGATACTCGGAATGAGTGGTAACACCGGCACACAAAGCTTGGCGGTAACTATTCGTGTACTTTCAAACGGTAAGCTTTCCGGTAAGGATAAGTTTTTGTTTGTTTTAAAGGAAATGCGGGTTGGTTTATGTAACGGATTGATTGTGGGGGTACTTGCTTTTGCTGCAATCGGAGTTTATTTGCAATTTATAGTTCCTGACAGTATTGCCGCCTTGTCAATTTCCGGATTTGCAATATCCGCTTGTATTGGAGTATCCTTGTTTGTGGCAATGGCAATTGCGAGTTTTGACGGAACGATTATACCGATTATATTTAAAAAAATAGGAATTGATCCTGCGGTAGCCTCGGGACCGCTGATTACAACTCTCAATGACCTTGTTTCCGTTTTAGCATATTACGGATTGTCCATTCTTTTCTTTATTTCGATTTTGTAAGTGATACCGGGTTTGAGGGCTCTGCCGTTTTTGCAGAGCTCTTGAATGTCGGTTTAAGAAAAATTTAAAATACCACTTGACAAATAAACAGTAATGTGATATAATAATATGCGTTGAAAATATCTCCCAATGCGGATTTAGCTCATTTGGTAGAGCGCAACCTTGCCAAGGTTGAGGTGGCGGGTTCGAGCCCCGTAATCCGCTCCAATTCGATTTAATCGAATTTTTGGAAGCTTAGCTCAGCTGGGAGAGCATCTGCCTTACAAGCAGAGGGTCACAGGTTCGAGCCCTGTAGCTTCCACCAAAAACCAAGCCGATAGGCTTGGTTTTTTCATTATATATGCAAAAAACAGGTGAAGACGACTTCGCTAATAACCATATAATACTTGACACGTTTTTGCCTGTATGCTATAATATAACAATAAAAAACTATCGTACTTTTTATGTGTTACCGCTATGGCAAAATTTTTTCTTTTACAAAAGTTCCCACTATTTTACAGAAAGGAAGGCTTTGTTTAACGAAACCCCTGTAATTTTATGAGATATATAGTTGACCACGATTTCCACATTCATTCCCAACTTTCAACCTGCTCCGACGACCCAAATCAAACAACAGAGAGAATTCTCAGATACGGTAAGGAGAATGGATTTAAAGCTGTTGCGATTACTGACCATTTCTGGAGCAGTAAGGTTCCTAATAATCACCCTTTTTACAGAATACAGGATACTGAGCGTATAAAAAGGTCATTGCCGCTTCCAAAGGCTGACGGTATAAAATTTTTGTTTGGCTGCGAAGCTGATATGGACGAAAAACTTACCCTTGGTATTCACCCGTCGGAGTACGATGATTTTGATTTTATAGTTGTATCAACCACTCATATGCATATGTTTACGGATAAAAAAGCAACTGCTGAAGAACGTGCAAAAATTTACGTTAAACGGTTTGAAAGATTGCTTGAAAGCGATTTGCCCTTCGGCTGTGTAGGCGTTGCCCATTTGACCTGCCCGCATATTTTTCGAGGCAATTGGGAAGATCATATTGATGTGATAGACTTAATTCCCGACAAGCTTTTCTCGGAGCTTTTTTCGGAAGCTGAAAAGCTTTCTTTAGGCATTGAATTAAATATTCCGATTTTCAAGTATTCAGAGCAAGAACTTGAAAGAATTCTCAGACCTTATATAATTGCTAAGGAATGTGGCTGCAAATTTTATCTTGGCGGCGATGCACATCACCCAGATGCTTTCGATAAACTCAAAGCGGCCTTTGAAAAAATAGTTGATGTTTTAGCTCTTAAGGAAACTGACAAGTTTGTTTTATAGTATTGGCGATAATTGTAGGTTAGTCAGCTTTATTCTTATCCCACGGATGCTTTTGCTTGTATACTTATCTCATAAAAAGCTTATCGGTATCCTTTTTGGTAAATAGATATTTTTTGTCGCAAAACTGACAGCCAAGCTCAATTTCCTCAGGCTTCCCCTCGGCTCTGCACTCAGCGTAAATACCGTCAACATCTTTTTTACCAAGGCTTATTATTGCCTTCTCGCAGCGGCTTCTGGAGCAGTCGCAGTCATAGGCAATGTTAAGCTCATCAAAAATATCATATTCAATGCCGTTAAGCACAATATCAAGCACTTCTTTTGTGGATAAGCCCGAATCAAACAAGCTTGAAATGTTTGAAAGGTGCTTTGCATTTTCTTCGAGCTTGTCTATTGTTTCTTCTGCTGCAAAAGGCAGTAACGATACAAGTACGCCACCGGCTGCCTTGCAGGTGTAATCCCTGTCTATAAGCACTCCGAGAGCACATAAGCTCGGTGTTTGCTCACTAGATGCAAAATATTCTGTTATATCCTCGGCAATTTCACCGCTGACAAGGTTAATCATACCCGAATAAGCCTCTTTAAGACCTATATCCTTTACAACGGACAAAGTGCCGTTTCCAATGGCTCCCGAAACGTCAAGTTTGCCATTTGACTTCTTGGGGATATCAATGTTGGGCTCAAAAATATATCCTTTAACATTGCCTGCATAGTCGGAAACTGCGATAACGTTTCTTGCAGGGCCGTCGCCTCTTATATTAAGAGTAAGGGTATTGCCTTTGTCTTTTAAAAGCGTTCCCATCATTGATGCGGCGGTAAGGCTTCTGCCGAGAAGCGCAGAGGCTGTCGGCGTTGTTTTATGATATGATATTGCTGTATTTACTATATCTGTTGAGTTAATTACAAAAGCCCGTGCGCTGCCATCTCTTGTCATTGCCCGGAGCATCGTTGATTTAGGCTGCATATAAAACCATTACTTTCTGCACGTTTATACGTACCGGAATTAGTTATTTTTTAGCTCTGGCAGTAAAGTGCCAACGCTCAGTATCAAAGGTTACGTCTTCCCCGTTTAAATCGCCATAAAGCGAACATAGCTCAAAGCCTATTTTAGAGAGTAGGCTTTTAACGGTTTTCAGAGAGAAGCATCTCTCACGCTGTGTTTCCTCGTGGCGAGTCCAGGTTCCGTCATTGTTTTCGGTGAAAATTGAAAGATAAAAGTCACACAATTTGGTTTTTCTGTTATAATAATTCTGCCAGGCACATAGAACTCCCTCGGCTTCGGGGATATAGGAATTAAACCCATATACATTTTCAAACTTATACGGCGTGTTCATATCAAAAATAAACAGTCCGTCAGGCTCAAGGAAGGTATATACGTTGCGAAAGGCATTTTCAAGAGCTGTTACAGAGGTTAAATAATTCAAGCTGTCAAGACAGCAAATTGTTGCATCAACTGTGCCGTAAAGCTCAAAGTTTGTCATATTCTGTGCAGTTAAGAGGACATTATGACGAAAGCGCTCGTTGTCACACTTTTTCCGTGCAACAGCGAGCATATCTTCGGACAAATCAATTCCTGTCATATCGTACCCTCTTTTAGCAAGTTCAATAGTCATAGCTCCTGTGCCGCAGGCAAGGTCAAGTATTGATAAAACACGTTTATTATTTGCAAAAGCATCAAACTGACTCTCAATATAATCTGCCCATTGGGCATAGTTTATACTGTCGTTCAGCTTATCATAAACAGCGGCTAAAGAGGTGTACTGAGAGAGGGAACTCATTTCATACGCTCCAAACGTTCAAGAACAGTAATGTAGCCGTCACTTCCGTATTTAAGGCAACGGTTTACACGGCTGATTGTTGCAGTGGAAAGTCCTGTGCGCTCAGCAATTTCGGTATATATATAATTATCCTTAAGCATTTTAGCAGCAAGAAGACGCTTGGACATTTCCTGAAGCTCTGCAACTGTGCAAAGGTCTTCAAAAAAGCTATAGCATTCGGCTACGTTTTCAAGGGTAAGTATTCCTTTAAATAAAAAATCTATTTTCTCGTCGTGCAGTTTATTCATATTATTCTCCGTTCTGCCGTTGCTTTGGCTATATATATTTTTTCTCTTTTGTGAGATATAATATTTTCACATATTACCTTACTAATATTTTAATATATTTTTTTGTGAAAGTATTTAACAAGCTGTGAATTTATCGTCAATAAATTATAAATCATACTAATTCATCAATATTGTATCCACAAGAAGATTGCAGTCTGCGCCATAAATGTAGTCGGAAATTTTCAATTCTTTAAGGCTTTTTGATATTTTTTCTCTTGAGTATTCAACACCGATAAGTTTTTCAGTAAGTAAAGATATGTCTTTTGTGCCGAAAAAGTCCCCCGAAATGTCAAGCTTTTGAATGTAGCCTTCCTTTACGGTAAACATTACGGTTATTTCCCCAAAATTAAACTTAGCACTGCTTGATTGAAGAAAACTTCCGAATCGGTGTAAATTCCAACTGTCAAGGCTGTATTTTTCTATTGACAGAGCGGATATTTCTTTTTCCTGATTTTCGTCAAGAATACAGGGGGAAATACCGAATTCCAGTGACAAATATTTTGCAATATAGTTGGAAAATGCGGTAACATCGGGAATACTTTCGAGAGTTTTTGGAGAAAGAAGCTCCGAAAGATTTGCCACACGGCTTTTTACGCTGGAAATTCCACGGCTTTCCAGCTTTTTCCGGCTGGGATTCAGAGCGCCTGAAAGTTTTGACAAATCTGCAGAAAACAGAAGTGTACCGTGGTGCAGCGTTTTGCTGTCTTTAACACATTCGGCATTGCCGGAAATTTTTCTCTCTCCCTCATTTGTATCAACTACAATATCGTTTCTTCCCGAAAGTCGTGCATTAATGCCAAGGGCACAGAGAGCATTTATTATGGGTTTGCAAAAATGAGCAAAATCTATACCGTTTTTCTTGTTTGAAAACTTACCGTCGGGCACTGAAATAAAGGTGTAATTAAGATTTCCGAGGTCGTGAAAAACAGCCCCGCCGCCCGTTAGTCTGCGCACAACCTTTATATTATGCTCGTTTGTAAAATCAAAATTTATTTCACTGAAGGCGTTTTGATTTTTGCCTATAACAACTGTTTTATCATTGCGCCAAAGAAGTATAATGTCCTCTTTTGCATTTGACATAAAGTATTCTTCCGCTGCCAGATTAAAAAAAGGATCTGTGTGATTGTTAATATAGAATTTCATATTATTATAAAAATTGTGCGGCGGAGATTATCTCCGCCGCATATTGTTAAAATCAAAGACCGAGTTTGCTTCTGTTCATACGTTCAACGTCGCTGCAGTTTGTCTTTGCAACGTATCCCGGAATGGGCATAAGCTTTTCGTGAATGATATCGATAATGCCATCAGCCTGTGGGAAGAAGTCCTTGTCAAGCTCATAGCTGGGGGTGATCCAGTTGCGAGAACCGAGAGCAATTGGCGGAGCATCAAGATAATCAAAGGCAAATTCAGCAATATTAGCTGCCATATCCTTCATTACGGAGTTGCGCTCACAAGCATCGCCGACGATTACAACCTTACCTGTCTTCTTAACGGATTCGATAACCTTGGTGTAGTCGAAAGGAACGATTGTACGTGCATCAATAATTTCTGCGGAAATGTTGTACTTTTCTTCAAGAGTCTTTGCAGCTTCAAGTGCACGGTAAAGGGTTGCACCGATTGTTACGATGGTAACATCTTTACCTTCACGCTTAATATCAGGATCGCCGAGAGTGATTTCGTAACGTCCTTCCGGAACGCCGTCCTTCATAAACTGTTCGCCGATGCCGTAAATTCTCTGAGATTCAAAGCATACTACAGGGTCTGTTCCCTCAAGAGCTGCAGTCATAAGACCCTTAGCGTCTGAAGGTGTGTTCGGGAATATAACTTTAAGTCCTGGGATATGAGCACAAAGCGCTGTCCAGTCCTGAGAGTGCTGTGCACCGTACTTTGAACCAACGGATACACGAAGAACGATAGGCATCTTAAGAATACCTGCGGACATAGACTGCCATTTAGCCATCTGATTGAAAATTTCGTCGCCTGCACAACCGATAAAGTCAGCGTACATAAGCTCAACAATTGCACGGCCGCCGCACATTGCGTAACCAACAGCAGAGCCAACAATAGCAGATTCGGAAATAGGAGAGTTGAAGAATCTGTGGTAAGGAATAGCTTCAGTCATCTTCTTGTAAACGCCGAAAGCTCCGCCCCAGTCACGATTGTCTTCGCCGTAAGCGATAAGTGTCGGATCTTCATAGAACTTGTCGATAATCGGTTCGAAAAGACCGTCTGTAAGGTTGTACATCTTCATCTTGGAAACGGGTTTGCCGTCCTTATCTGTAGCTGTACGGATCTTGCCCTTGATTTCTTTAACTCTGGGACACTCTTCCTTAGGCATAAGAACGTCTGCTTCTCTTGTGGGATCCATACTCTTAACCTTTTGATTAGAGAACATAATGGAAGCAATTGCATCGGGCTCTTTTGCTAAGTCCATACGAGGAGAAATCTCATCGTTAATAGCAAGTTTCATAACTTCGGTCATACGAGCTGTGATTTCTTCGTGCATCTTTGCAAAGTCGTTTTCAGTTGCAATCTTGCCCTTGATGAGCTTGTTCTTGAATTGAGCGATCGGATCTGCGGCCTTCCAAGCGTCGATTTCTTCCTGTGTACGATATGTGGAAGAGTCGGAAGGAGAGTGACCGGATACACGGTATGTAACAACATCGAGAAGCGCCGGGCCTTTGCCTTCGAGAAGGAGCTTCTTCTTTCTTGTTACAGCATCAATAACAGCGAGCGGATCGTAGCCGTTTACACGTTCTGCGTGCATTCCGCTCGGGTTAAAGCCTGCTCCAAGACGGGCAACCATATCAAATCCCATGGTTTCACCACGAGTCTGACCGCCCATACCGTAATGGTTGTTGAATACGTTAAAGAGAATAGGCATACCATCAGCAGAATATTTGCCGTCCATACCCCAAAGCTTTGTGATCTGGTCCATAGAAGCAAAGTTGAGAGCTTCAAGAACAGGACCACGGCCTGTAGCACCGTCACCGCAGTTGGAGATTACGATACCGGGCTTGTGGTTGGAGCGCTTATAAAGAGCAGCGCCGAGAGCAATAGGAGCAGATGCACCAACGATAGCATTGTTCGGCATAAGTCCGAATGGAATGAAGAAGGCGTGCATAGAACCACCAAGACCACGGTTAAAGCCGGTCTTACGTGCGAATACTTCTGCAAGTGCTCCGTAAAGAAGGAAGTTAATAGCAAGTTCCTTGATGTTGCCGCCTGCATTCATATGCTTTTCAACTACGTTTAAAACAGCACCGTCGAGAAATTCCTTCATAATATCGTAAAGCTCAGTATCATCGAGCTTGTTGATGGAAGAAAGACCTTTTGCAAGGATTTCGCCGTGGCTTCTGTGTGAGCCGAAGGAGAAGTCGTTGATGTCGAGGCAGTAAGCTTCACCTACTGCGGAAGCTTCCTGGCCGATGGAAAGGTGAGCAGGTCCGGGGTTGTTATAAGCAACGCCGTTATATTCGCTCTTAACCTTAACTTCGTTAAGCATTGTTTCAAATTCACGGATAATTGCCATATCACGATAGATACGCATAAAATCTTCTTTTGTGTAAAGCTTCTTTTCTTCAGCAAATGTTTTGTTGTACTGACATACAGGAATATCCTCAAAATGAATATAGAATGCTTCAAAAGCTTTACCGGGATCTACATATTGACTCTTTGGCATAATAATATCTCCTTATAATTATTTTTTTAATTAATTCCGAACATACCTTCACGAATTACTTCGCAAACGGTAGGATGAGGGAATACAAAATTACAAACGTCCTTAACACGCATCTGCTTTTCAACCATCATAGCTGCGCCGTAAATGATTTCGGAAGCATATGTACCTATCATATGTACGCCGAGGACTGTGCGGTGTTTTTTGTCTACAATAATCTTTACAATACCGTCGCCGCCTTCGTTTTCGGCAACATATCTGCCGCTGTAACGAAGAGTAAAGGAAGCGGTGTCGGCTTCAATACCCTTTGCCTTGATTGTTTCAGAGGTTTCACCAACGGAAGCAACTTCGGGGTTTGTGTATATTACAGCAGGAATTGAATTGTAGTTAACAGCATCTTTAATGCCGAGCATATCATTTATAGCGGCTTCACCTTCACGGTAAGCTGTGTGCGCAAGCATTGACTTTCCGTTAACGTCGCCGGCAGCCCAAACGCCGCCAATGTTAGTGCGTCCGCATTCGTTTGTGACAATTGCGCCACGCTCTGTGAGAACGTTGATGTTTTCAAGTCCGATACCTGCAGTGTTAGCACGGCGTCCAACTGCACAAAGAACACAGTCAGCGTCAACGTTTACTGTTTTGCCTTCAAATTCACAGGTTACAGAGCTTGTTCCAACACCTGTAACTTTTGCACCGAGCATAAAGTTGATGCCTTTTTTCTTGTAATTCTTAAGAAGAATAGCAGCGATTTCGCTGTCGGTGGGTCCGCCGATATGGTCCATCATTTCGATTACTGTTACTTCAGAACCGATAGAATTAAAGTATGAAGCCATTTCCATACCGATTACGCCACCGCCGATAACGGCAAGTTTCTTCGGAACTGTAGTCATATCAAGAATCTCACGGTTTGTCTTTACAAAACCTGTTGTAACACCCTCGCGGAGTCCCGGAATTGGCGGAACTGCTGCAGATGAACCTGTACAGATAAGAAGTCTGCGAGCTTCATAAACTTCGTCGCCTGCTTTAACGGTAAAAGCTTCACCGTTTCTGCCTGTAATTTCAGCGTGAGCATTTACAACTGTAATGCCACCGTGCTTCATCTTAGCGCCGATGCCGCCCACGAGCTGCTTAACAACTCTGTCCTTACGGGCAACAACTGCAGCGTGGTCAATAGATGCGTTAGGAAGCTTTACGCCGTAATCTTCGCTGTGTTTTGCATAATCAAAAATCTTTGCAGAATAAAGAAGCGTTTTTGTTGGGATACAACCTTCGTTAAGGCAAACGCCGCCAAGGGCACGTTCTTCGATAAGAAGTGTGGAGAGTCCGCCTGCAGAGGCTCTTTCTGCCGCATTATAACCTGCAGGGCCGCCTCCGAGAATTATAAGTTCGTACATTTTATTTCCCTCCATTATTTAGCAAGAAGCAAATTGAAATGCTCAAGATTGTTACAAAGATCCTTAAGGAAACGTGCTGCGGGCGCACCGTCAAGAGCTCTGTGGTCAAAGGTGAGGGAAAGTCCCATTGCGGAATATGTTGATCCGTCAGCCTTTGTGCGCTGTGTAATTGCACATACGCCAAGGATTGCAACCTGCGGAGGATTGATAACGGGAGTAAAGCTTTCAACTCCGAGTGAACCGAGGTTTGTAACGGTGAAAGTTCCGCCAGAAAGCTTGTCGGGAGAAATGGAGCCTGACTGTGCTTCCTTTATAAGAGCCTTAGCATTTGTGGAAAGCTCATTTAATGTGAGCATTTCTGCTGCGTTGAGGGTAGGAACTAGAAGTCCTCTTTCGGTGTCGACTGCAATGCCGATGTTAACATTATCGAATACTCTGATTACATCGCCGAGCCAATGAGCATTAACATTCTTATGAGCCATAAGTGTCTTTGCAGCGGCAAAGAGAATCATATCGTTAAGAGTAATATTAGCCATACCCATAGCTTCACCGTTTGCTTTAAGAGTTGCTCTGAATGCGAGAAGCTCGGAAGCATCGAAGGAAGCGTTGAGTGTAAGCTGTGCCATTTCGGAGAGAGAAGCGTGCATAGATTTTGCAATAACCTTGCGAACGCCGGATACCTTTGTATCTGTGTAGCCGCCGGTAGCCTTTACAGTAGCCGATGCGGTTTGTGGAGCTGCCTCATCACATTCCTCAACAACAATGCGCTCACCTGCAAGGAAACGTTCAACTGCATCAATAGTAGTTGTCTTTCCTGCATCGAGAAGAGCGTTTACGTCACGTTCTATAATTCTTCCCATAGGGCCGGTAGCGACTGCTTTTGATAAGTCAGCGCCTGCCTTAAGAGCTAAATTCTTAGCTCTGGGGGAAATTCTTAAAAGTTCGCCTGTTGCAGCTGTGGGAGCAGCCTCTACAGCGGGAGCTGCTGCGGGAGCTTCAACTTGAGCTGATGCGGGAGCCGCTTCATTTGTGGGGGCAGCAGCGGGTGCTTCTGCTGCAGGAGCGTCTACCTTTGGAATAAGTGCGGAGATGTCTTCTCCTGCCTCACCGATAATGCAAACGGTTTCAAGACAAGGAACATCGTCGCCCTCAGCGGCGAACACTTCGAGAAGTGTTCCTGCTACTTCAGCTTTTTCATCAAAGCTTGATTTGTCTGTTTCGTAGGAGAACAAAACGTCGCCGACATTTACCGTATCGCCTTTTTTCTTGGCCCATTCGGTAATGATACAGCTTTCAACGCTTTGGCCCTGACGGGGCATAATAACTGCGGTTGCCATATGTATATTCTTCCTTTCAAAAAAGTTTATTTTGACTAGATTTATTTTGCTATTACAAGCTCTATGCCTGCGTTTTTTATAGCCTCTGTAATATCTTCCGGCAGCAAACTGTCGGTGACAATAGTGTGAACTTTGTCAAGTTTGCAGAAAGTAAACGGAAAATTTTTATTAAGCTTTGCGGAGTCAACAAGTAAAATTACTCTGCGAGCCTTTTCAACAACAAGCTGTTTTATTTCTGCTTCTGCGTAGTTTCCACAGGTAAAACCGTCCTTTAGGGATAGCCCTGACGGCGACATAAGCGCAACATCAATGTTGATTCTCTCAAGGAAGCGAAGAGCTTGATTTCCCATAAGTGAAATATCATATCGGTTTAACAGTCCGCCTACAAGATTTACTATCGGCAGATTTTTCTTTGACAGCTCAAGAGCAACATTGAGTCCTGTTGTTGTGATGTTGTATCTTTCATCGGGCAACATTGATGCAAGAGTCATCATTGTTGTGCCGGAATCGAGAAACAAAGAACGTGTTTCGCCGAGAACATCAACCGCACGCCGTGCAATTTTTTCTTTTGCGGTAGGGTTTATGCCTTGACGGTGATTAAATCCGTGTTCATCTGAGGAGGTAATAAAGTGCATACTTTTTGCTCCGCCTCTGACTTTGATGGCATCTCCGGTGCTTTCAAAATACTCAATATCACGGCGGAGAGTCATTAAAGAAGTGTCAGGAAAAGCTTTGGCAAGTTCCTTCAAGGATATAAAGGGCTTGGTATCAAGCATTTGTTTGATGCGGGCTCTTCGTTGGCTTTTCAACTATATCTATCCTCCTTTTTTAAAATATGTTGCTTTTTATCAAAAAAATGTTAACTTTTCACAAATATAACACATTTTCACATTGCAACCCTCTTTTAATAACATTATAACATAAATCGGAGGTTTTTTCAATATTCAGTTTAACATATTTTTGTGAATTTGAAACAAAATATTAGTTATTTTGATAAAAATGTTACTTTCCTGCTTTTTTTGCAGCGGTCAGCGTATTGCGAAGCAGCATTGTAATAGTCATAGGTCCAACTCCTCCGGGCACAGGAGTAATATATGAAGCTTTCTTTGATACCGATTCAAAGTCAACGTCGCCTGTCAGCTTTCCGTCGGCACGTCTGTTCATACCAACGTCAATTACAACAGCTCCGTCTTTAACCATATCGCCGGTTATAAAGTCAGCTTTGCCTATTGCCACAACCAGAATGTCGGCTCGTCTTGTAACTTCTGCAAGGTCACGGGTACGGGAATGGCAGATTGTTACTGTTCCGTTAGCGTGAAGCAGCAGCATAGCCTGCGGTTTGCCGACAATATTGCTTCTGCCGACAACAACACATCCCTTGCCTGAAACGTCAATGCCGCTTTTTTCAAGAAGTACCATAACACCTGCCGGGGTGCAGGGTAAAAAGTCATAATTTCCAACCATAATTTTTCCAACGTTAATCTCGTGGAAGGCATCAACATCTTTTTCGGGAGCAATGTTAGCGATAATTATTTCGTCATTCAAGTGCTTTGGTAAAGGGAGCTGAACCAGTATTCCGTGAATTTTATCATCAGCATTAAGCCTGTTGACAAGGTCTAAAAGCTCTTTTTCGGTAGTTTGCTCGGGAAGCTCATAAACCTCAGAGTGAAAACCGACTTCCTCACAGCCCTTTTTCTTATTGCGAACGTATACCTTTGATGCGGGGTCCTCTCCCACGATTATTACGGCGAGTCCCGGAGTTATGCCTTTTTCTTTAAGTGCTGTACATTCGTCTTTTATTTCTGCACGAACCTCGGCTGCGATTTTCTTTCCGTCAATTATATTTGCCATTATTCAATATCCTCACTTTTTGTTTCATTGTTTGTGTTTTCATTTATTGTATAATTTTTGCTTTCACCGTCATCAAGCACGTCGGTATCATTTTTTTCGGTATATACTGCCTCATATTCTTGCTCGTCAAGCTTTTTGTTTTTTGCTCTTTTGCCAAGCACAATAAGAAGTATAATTCCACCGATAACACACAGTGCAGCAACAAGCTGAGATACTCTTATTGTTTTTCCTAGAATTCCTTCCAAAAGATATAGGCTGTCGGTACGAAGCCCTTCGATAAAGAATCTTCCGAAGCCATACCAGACAAAATACGAAATAGCAATCTGGCCGTTGAATTTTTTCTTTTTGTAAAGGCACATAAGAAGAATAAAGCCAATTAAATTCCAAAGAGATTCGTAAAGGAATGTGGGGTGGACATAAATCGCCGGGCCTATTCCATCGTGAATAATACCCATTCGCCACGGAAGATCGGTTGCACTTCCGTAAGCTTCTGCATTCATAAAGTTGCCCCAGCGTCCGATAGCCTGTCCGATTATAAGACCGGGGGCAGCGGCGTCAAGCAGCTTTGCGGCGTTCAGCTTCTTTATCTTGCAGAAAACGGCAATGGTTATTACTCCGGCAATTACTCCGCCGTAAATGGCAAGTCCTCCGCCCCATATGGCGATTACATCGTAAAGACTCTTGAAGTTTTCCGGCTTCATAATAACGTAATAAAGCCTTGCCCCTATCATACAGAAAATAATCAGAAAAGTTGACAGGTCAAAAACGTCGTCTGAGGAAATCCCCTCAAGCTTTGCTTTTTTATGAGCGATTAAAAAGCCGATGACCATTGCAATTGAGATTATTATTCCATACCACATTATATTATGTCCGCCTTCAACCCAAGGAAGCGGCAGGTTAAATGCAACGGGATCAACTGTAAACGGGCCGATATTAAGTCCGGGGAAGGAAATGATATTTGCGAGTAGTGTATTTAACATTGTTTATTTACCCTCCGAAATCGGTTTTACAATACAAAGTGTATAATATTCGTCTTTGAAAGCTTTATCTAAAAGCTCACAAACATCTTCGTATTTTACTTCGGAAATAATGTCAACATAATCGAGAATGTCTCCGCCGTCAATCTTGTAATGCAGAAAACTGTTTGCTATGCTGTCTGTGCTGTCAAAGCTTTTTACGCTTGATGCATAGAGCGCACGTTTTGAACGTTCAAAATCTTCTTTTGAAAGGCCGTTTTTCTTTGCATTTTCCACAGCATTTTTTACTCTTGAATATACTTCGTCAGGGTTAACCGTTTCTGTAAAAACGGTATTGTTTGCAAAGCTTTCGCAAATGCTGTAGCCTGCTTCCAAATCGCCAGTGATAAGTCCGTCTTCATAAAGCTTGTTGTAAAGCTCACCGGATTTGCCGAAAATAACGTCGTTTAAAATATCAAATCGTGCTGATTTAACCATTCTGTCATAACTGCTTTTTGGAATATCGGTATCCTTGATTCCGATAGCAACGAGAGGTTTTGATACCTGCATTTCGACCTCACATCTTGCCTTGTAGACTTCGGCTTTTTCCTCCGGATAATCACGGATAATATTAACGGGATCCTGCTCTTTCAAAACCTTGTCGCAGACAGCATTTACCTTTTCGGGTGTAACGTCACCGCAAATTATGAGCATCATATTTGATAAATTGTAAAATACTCTGTAACATTCATAAAGGATATCTGCCGTAATATGTGAAATAGACTCCACGGTGCCGGCGACATTTATGCGGACATTGTGTTTTTCATAAAGGCTTTCGAGCAAAATGTGATATAAACGTCTGAAGGGGTGGTCATCGTACATTCTTATTTCCTGGCCGATAATTCCCTGCTCTTTTTCCACCGTTTCGGGAGTAAAATAGGGGGTGCTGACAAAGTCGAGGAGAATTTCAAGATTTTCTTCGAAATTTTTGGTGCAGGAAAAAAGATATGCGGTCATTGTATTACTTGTATATGCATTGGCATTTGCGCCGTATTTTGCATATCTTGTAAAGGTATCTTCTCCGTTTGGATTTTCAAAAAGCTTGTGTTCAAGATAGTGGGCAATTCCGTCAGGGACAACTGTAAAATCCTTGTCGCCTTCAAGCTTAAAGCGACTGTCTATTGAGCCGTATTTTGTGGCAAAAAGCGCATAGGTTGTGGAAAGCTTTTTCGGGAACACATAAACGTCAAGTCCGCTTTTGTGACGGAAGGTGTGATATTCCTCTTTAAGAAATTCATTTCTTTTTGTTGTATAATTAAGCATTTTGGCCATCTCCTTTCAGTGTGCCGTTTAGGAAATAAACCGTATCAAGTGTAATTTTGTTAGCAAGAGCTATAACGTCTTGTTTTGATACTGCCTCTATTTTTTTGACTGTAGTTTCGGGGGTTTCATCAACCTTTTCGAGCAAACGGCCGATATACCAGTTTTCAAGCCCTGCGGCTCTGTCGGAAAGCTCCTCATAGCTGTTGATAAGCCCGAGTCTTGCGCTGGTGAAATCTTCCTCGCTGAAATCGCCTGCTTTTATGGCTTCAAGCTGTTCAAGTATGGCTTTTTCCGCAATGTCACGGTTTTTGACTTCAATGCCTGCGGATACTATAATAAGTCCTTTTGCGGCATCGGGAGAACTTGAACAGTAGTAACAAAGCGAAAGCTTTTCACGAACATTCATAAAGAGCTTTGAAGTCGTTCCGCCGCCAAAAATTGAGTTTAGCATCATAAGTGCGGGGTATTCTTTATCCTTTAGTCCTGCAGATGCCCGGAAGCCGAGATTGAGTTTGCCCTGATTTACGGGCATATCTTCCATAATTTTTTTAACCTCTTTTGCGGTGCGGACTATTGTTGTTTCAGGAATAGTTACAGTACTGCGCTTAACACCGCCGAACATTTTTGTAAGTTTCTCTGCAAGGTTTTTTACGTCGCACATTCCGACAAAGAATATTTCAATTGGATATGCTTCGAGGGCATACTTATACTGCTCATAAAGAGATGCAGGTGTACAATCCTTAATATCTTCGATAGTGCCGTTCACGTCAAGTCCATAAGGCTCATTTTTGCACATTTCGGATATACATCTGGAACGTGCATAATAAATCTTATTGTTAATGTTTGACTTGATGGTATCAATCTGATTTGCTTTTTCGCTTTCAGTATAAGCATT
>JAZNAB010000071.1:0-2292 GCA_045586285.1 Candidatus Flemingiibacterium sp.
CCTCTGCTTTTTCTTCAAAATATACACGTGCAAACAGGGATAAAAGGACAGAAACACATTCCTTGATAATTTCTCTTTTTCCTGTGCGGTTTCCCGAAAATTCATACAGTATTCGACCTAACAGCATTTCTGAAAAAATGCTGTTATCTACTGAAAGCGATATTTTGGGGTGAATGTTTTCCAAGGTTGCATTCTTCAGGTAATACAAAAAATCATATATCAGTTTGTTACTGTCATTTATGCTTTTGAAAAAATCAGGCATAAAGGATATGGAGTAAAAATCAACATTTTGTGAGGCTTCTATGTAATGCGGAATATCAGGCGGCAATATAAAAACTTCTCCCTTTGAAAGAGTTGCCGTGCCGTTTTCAATATGGTGGATAATCTTTCCGCTCATAACATAATAGATCTGAAAATAGCTGTGAGAGTGTAATTTCAACGCCTCGTCAGGTTCAGTTATTTCTGTTATATGAAAATCTTCTGTTGCATTGTTATAATATGATAAAACAAATTTTTTAATATCCAAGTAATCTCACCCTTTTATAGCATATCATATTTTGGAACAAAATGCAATATTATTCATACAAAATGCATTGACAAATTGCGTTATTGTTTGATAAAATTAAAATAAATAAGCAGGTTAGGAGAAAAGGGTATGAAGATTGTGGCGTTAAACGGGCTATTGGGTTAAGGGTACACTGAAGAAGCCTTAAATATTGCTTTTTCGGAAAAAGTTGATTATCTTGGTGTTGACGCAGGATCAACCGATCCCGGACCATACTATTTAGGAAGCGGCAAGTCATTTACGGCAAGAGATGCGGTAAAAAGAGATCTTGAATTGGCTTTGCCAAAGGCTTTAGAACATAAAGCACCGTTTATAATCGGTACTGCCGGCGGTGCAGGAAGTAAAAAGCACGTAGAATGGTTAAAGGAAATTATATACGAGATTGCAAAAGAAAAGAATCTTATGTTTAATCTTGGAACAGTTTTAAGTGATGTTACAAAAGAATATGTGCTTGAAAAATTTGAAAATAACAAAATTATAAATATGAGCGACACTATGCCGCTATCAAAAGAGAGTATAGAAGAAAGTACAACTATTGTAAGCCAGGTAGGCATTGCTCCGATTATAGAACTGCTTAAGAAAAAGGCAGACGTAATTATATCCGGCAGAGCTTGTGACACAGCTATTTACGCTGCTCCTTGCATCTACAGAGGATATGATGAGGGACTTGCTTTTCATATGGCAAAAATAATGGAGTGCGGAGCAATGTGCTCGGCAGTATGGTAACACACGATATTCTCTATAAAGACAGTTATTACTTAAAGAATATATATCTTGATGCAGTAAGAACACTTGACGTAATTTCTCTTTTGCCGGAGGTTAACAGCGAAAAGATAGTAACCTTTGGAGAAAGTCGGGGCGGAGCTTTGTCAATGGTTGCATCAGCTCTGAGCGGCAAGTCTGCTAAGTGCTTTGCTTTAGTACCAAGCTACGGCTGCTTGTGGGACCGTGTTGAAAAAGGGGCAGGTGTGTTCCAGGCGGTAAATGTTTATTTAAAACGTTATCCGGAGCTTACAGACCGTGTATTTGATACACTTACCTATTTTGACGTCAATAATATAGCATCATTAATAAATGTGCCTGTACACTATACTCTGGGTATAAAGGATCCGACCTGCATACCTGAATTTGTTTATTCATTCTACCATCATACAAAATCTGATAATAAGGAAATTACAATTGCACCTTTTACAGAACATAATTCTTTAGAGGCATATCCTAATAAGGTTTATTCTGAATTATCACAAATGGCGGAATATCATTTAACCGGGCCGCTTAAAGATGAAGATGTTGAAAAGCTTAGAATAGGTGATACCGTCTATATAAGCGGAGAATGTTTTACCTGCCGTTCAAGACTTCAGAAATACATTTTTGATGAAGGAAAAGTTCTGCCATTTGCGACGGCAAACAGAAATATACTTATTCATAACGGCCCGATCGTTATAAAAGAGGACGGCAAATGGAAGCTCGTGTCCTTTATGCCGACCTCATCTATACGTTTTGAAAAATGGGGAGCAAAAAGCGTTGATGAATGGGGGCTGAAGATGATTGTAGGCAAAACTACAATGGGTGAGAACACTGCAAAAATGATGAAAGAAAAAAAGTGTGTCCACGTATCTCCAAGATCAGTCAGCCCGAATTTGTGGATTGATTCCATAGAAGTACAAGATGTTTGCCTTTTTGATGAACTTGGAAGTATAGAAGATGCCTGGTTTTTCAAGGTTAAT
>JAZNAB010000072.1:0-7953 GCA_045586285.1 Candidatus Flemingiibacterium sp.
AGGAAATAGTGAAGCATTGCTTCGTAAAACTCCTTGCCGATTATTATTTTATTGAGTATAAAAACTGTCTGATATCAAACCGTTAGTTTTTAGCTAAAGTTGTTGCAACGTCCATAAGGTCAGCTAGAGCTGCAGCTTTTGCTGTACATTCTGCCTGCATTGCATCAATCTGTTCTTCGGTAAATTTATCAAGGTCGCCGTCTTTAAGGTTTTTCTTGTACATACGGTCGAGAATAAGTGCATAATTGATTTCTGCACTGGTAAGTCTATCGTTTCTTAAGCAAACAACAAGGTTAGATTTTCCTTCAAGAATAAGATCTACGGCATAGTCGCCCATTCTTGTTGCGATAAGTCTGTCACGGAGAGTTGGTTTTCCGCCACGAACCATATGTGCAAGTCTAATAAATCTTGTATCTATATCGGCTTCATCATTAATTCTCTTTGTAAGCTTTTCGCCGAATTCCTTGGGCATACCCTCGGAATGCATAATAATAAAGCTGCGCTGTCCCTTTGCACGAAGTTCTTTAAGCTTTTCTATACAAGCATTTTCGTCAAAGGGCAATTCTTTAATTGCGACTGCAGAAGCTCCGCAGGAAATTCCACATTCAAGAGCAATATATCCGGCATCTCTGCCCATCACTTCAATAACCTCACAGCGTGCGTGGGATTCACAGGTGTCACGCAGACAGTCGGCAGCATAAAGAACTGTGTTCATAGCTGTATCAAATCCGATTGAGTAATCTGTTGATGTAATATCATTGTCGATAGTTGCCGGAATGCCGATGCAGGGAATACCTCTTTGAGATAAGTCTGTTGCACCACGGAATGTACCATCTCCGCCAATAGCAATAATGCCGTCAATCTGATTTGATTTACAGGTAGCAATGGCTTTTGCCATACCTTCTTCGGTCTTGAATTCGGGACAACGGTCAGAATAGAGCATTGTTCCGCCAAGTCCTGATATATTTGCAACATCAGCAGATGTAATGGTTTTTACTTCACCGCTGATGAGTCCGGAGTATCCTTTGTAAATCCCTACTACTTCAACCCCTCTTGCAAGGGCAGAGCGAACAACTGCACGAACAGCTGCATTCATACCCGGCGCATCTCCTCCTGATGTGAGTACGCCGATTTTTCTAAACGAAGTCATTTCTTCTATCTTCCTTTTCAATAAATAATTCTAAGAAAAATTTCACAAATATATTGTAATACTTTTTATTAAAAAAATCAATAGCTTTTTGGAATTTTCTTACTTTTTTATTTGACTTTTTTATATTCTGTTAAACAGCAATCAAAAAAATATGAAAAATTATTATATTGCGTGTTTTTTTAGAAGCTTTTGTCTAGCTTTTTCGTAATATATTTGTTTAAAATCAACTAAAATAAAAAAAATAGTTGCAAATTTCAAAAGTTTGGGTTATAATGGTAGTAATAATATTTTATAATGGTAAAATAAGGAGTGATTTTTGATGAGCGATAACCCGAGTCCTGTCCGATGTAACCTTGAATTGACTTGTATTCATATTTCTCCGCCGTGATTTTTGTAACCTTGGATTATATCGAAATAGTTTTTTTGATTTTCAAATTATAAATTTCAGAACGGAGTTATTACTTAAATATATGCTTTACTTTGTAAGAATGATTATCGGAATAGTCATTACGGCTATTTTGTCGGCATTGTTTTCTGCTGCAGAAACCGCATTTTCGGACTATAACCGAAGCTTTATAAAAAATCTTGCCTCAGATGGCAAAAAGAGAGCTAATCTTGCTCAAAAGCTTTCTTCCAAAAACGAAGAGCTTCAAACTACAGTACTTGTTTTAAACAGTCTTGCAAATGTAACTTTAACTGTTTTGACTATTCTGCTGATGAAGGAGCTTATTCAACATGGCGGAATATTAGTTGGTTGGCTTGTTTCCGTATTGTTAATAGCAATCTTTTGTGAAATTACACCTAAATTTATTGCAACCTGTGCACCTAACGGAACTGTGATGCTTACAGCGCCGGTGCTTTTTGCAGGTATGGTTATACTTACACCGTTAAATCTTTTGTTTGGACTTTGGAAACGTTTGATTTCCAAAATCTTTAAAGTGTCTGAGGATAAGGGAGTAACGGAAGAAGAGCTTATCACAATTATTGACGAAGCTCAGCTTGAGGGCGGAATTGACGAGCAAGAGGGTGAGCTTATTCGCTCAGCTATTGAGTTCGTTGACGTTGAGGCAGAAGCGATTATGACGCCTAGAGTCGATGTAACTAGTGTGGATAAGGACGAGGAATTCAGTGTTATAGCTGATATTTTCTATCAAACAGGCTACTCTCGTTTGCCGGTTTTTGAACAAACAATTGACAGTATTATAGGTGTACTTCACGAAAAGGACTTTTTCAGATATGTTATGAGCGGCGAAAAATCAATGTCAGAGGTATTGAAAAAACCTTTTTTTGTGACATCTCACGTTAAGATTTCCAAGCTTATGAAAAGCTTCCAGGAATCAAAGGCTCATATGGCTGTAGTGCTTGATGACTATGGCGGAACTATGGGTATTGTTACCCTTGAAGACGTAATTGAGGAGCTTGTCGGCGATATTTGGGACGAACATGATGAAGTTGTTGAGCAGGTTACGGAACACTCCGACGGAAGCTTTACAATTGCCGGAGATACTCGTACCGAAGACCTTTTTGAGCAGTTTGGTATTGAAATTGACGAGGAAGAAGGGCTGCCTCAAACTGTAGGCGGTTTTGTTACTATGTGTCTTGAACAATTCCCTGAAGTTAGTATGTCTGTTGATTATAAATGTATGCATATTGAAGTTACTGCTGTTGATGACAGACGAGTATCCGAGCTCAGAATTACAAGAATTACACCTGTCAATGACGACGAAGGTGACGAAGAATAAATATATGTGCCGCTTTTTCAGCGGCACGTTTTTGTGTTTTACAAAAGATTTACAAAAAATTTAATCTGTTGTAAGGCTTAATATACTTGTTGGTAGTAAAATATTATAAGAGCAACTTGTGACTGAAGAGAAAGAATCGGAGGAAAGCTTATGTTCGGATATGTAAAGCCTCTTTATTCAGAGCTTAAAGTTAGAGAATATGAGCTTTACAAAAGTGTATACTGTGGCTTATGCCATTCGCTTGGCAAAAAGACGGGCTGTGCCTCAAGACTCAGCCTTAGCTATGATTTCGTGTTTTTAGCACTTGTGAGAATGTCACTTTCCAAAGAAGCGGGTACTATTAACCGTCACAGATGCATTGCCCACCCCACTAAAAAAAGACCGGTTACAGTTGGTTCAAAAGAGCTTGATATTTGCGCAAGACTATCCTCTTTACTTACATATTACAAGCTTATTGATGATATAAATGACGAAAGAGGATTTAAAAGGCTTACAAGTTTAATTCTTTTGCCATTTGCAAAGAAGATGAAAAAAAAGGCAAACATAGAAACTCTGGCTTTTGAAATAATCTCGGATAAGATTTGCAAATTATCTCAGCTTGAAAAGGCGAAATGCCAATCAATTGACGAGGCGGCAGAGCCATTTGGTGAGCTTCTTTCTTATATTTGTTCGTATAATTATGAGGAAAATTCAAAAGAAGCACGTATTGCAGCACAAATCGGACGTCATATAGGACGTTTTGTTTATATAATCGATGCCGTTGACGATTTTGAAAAGGATATCAAATCGGGTTCATACAACCCCTTTTGTATTATGTATAATAATTCAAAGAATGACTTCATAAAAGATATTCCAAGGCTTAGACAAGCGTTAACTATGGAGCTTGTGGGGCTTTCTGAGGCAGCTTTGCTGATTGATTTTGATAAAACCTCGGATTATGGAGAAATTTTAAAAAATATAATATATCTCGGTTTACCCGAAATAATTAAAAAAACCTTGGCAAAATATATATGTGACGGCGATAATTCGTGCCGTCAAGATGGAGAAAACAGTATATGAGTGACCCATATAAGATTTTAGGTGTTTCACCAAGTGCCACAGATGAAGAAATTAAAAGAGCATACCGTGAACTTGCAAGAAAGTATCACCCTGATAACTATGCCGATAATCCTCTTTCCGACTTGGTTGAGGAGAAAATGAAAGAAATCAATGAGGCTTACGACCAAATTCAAAAAGAACGTTCTTACGGTGGCTCATCAGGCTCACAAAAATATGGCGGCAATTATTCCGGATACGGCGACTATGCACAAGTACGGGAGCTTATAAACAACAGACGCTACTCAGATGCTGAGCTGATACTTGACGCAGTAAGTCAGGCAAACAGAAATGCAGAGTGGAACTTTTTGAAAGGATGCGTCTTGATTCAGAGAGGCTGGTATTTTGATGCACAGAAGTATCTTGAAACTGCTTGTTATCTTGATCCGTCAAACAGTGAATACAGAGTAACTCTTGACAGAATTAAGAGAAACTCTCAGGATTTCGGCGGCGGTTACAGAACTGCACGAAACGTTAATTCATCTCCTTGCGATATTTGTACCGGACTTATTTGTGCTGACTGCCTTTGCGAATGTTGCGGTGGAGATTTGATTTCTTGCTGTTAGTACGGGGTATTAAATGAAAAAAACTAAAAGAATTGCCGTCGGAGCAATCCTTTCGGCGCTTGGTGTGGTTATATTGCTGCTCGGGTCAATCATTTCCGTGCTTGATTTAACCTCTGTTGCTCTTGCTTCTTTATTGATTATAATTGCAGTTATAGAAGTCGGCGGTGCTTACCCATATCTTATTTGGCTTGTTACGGCGGCTTTAGCACTTATAATTGTTCCCGATAAATTCGGCGCGCTGCTATATCTGCTTTTTGGCGGTGTTTATCCTATCTTTAAGGCAATGTTTGAGCGGCTTCATTATGCTGTTTCCTGGGTGCTTAAACTAAGTTTCTTTAATCTTAGCCTTACATTGTTTATACTGCTTTGCAACTATATTTTTAAGCTCCCTGATACGTCTATGGGATATACAATCCCAGTGTATGCCCTTTGTAATCTGACTTTTATTTTATACGATATTGCAGTAACCAAGCTTATTACTTTTTATCTAATAAAATTCAGAAAAATAATCAGTAAAACATTCTTTTCATAAAATCAAAGCTTCCGCAGTTAGCGGAAGCTTTTTTATAAAAATGAACTATATGTAAAAAACGACCAAACTCTATTGACAATCAAGTGACCGTGTGATATAATCAATATACAGAAAGGAGGCGGACATTTTTAAATGAAGCTGGAAATAAAAAGCTCACTAATACCCGGAGCGATTATGGACAGAATAAAAATGGGCAATGTAACAGGACTTGAATTTTTAAATAAAGTATTTTTTGTTACAGACGGAATAATGCTTTCTCAAATTAGAGAGATTACGGGAATTGACGGTTCAACACTGCAAAACTGGACTAAGCGAGGTTTTGTGGGAGTTGCAAAAAATAAACGGTATAATAAAAATCAGCTTGCACGCATATTGATAATAAATATGATCAGAGATGAAATTCAACTTGATAGAATTTCAAAGCTTCTCACATATGTGAATGGACGTACGGAAGACGAAAGCGATGATTTAATTCCTGAATCGGAGCTTTATGACTACCTTTGTAAAATAATAGATAAACTTATTGAAAATAAACTTCCGCCAAATTTAGACAATATACACAGTCTTGTTGAAAGTGAACTTTCCGGATATAAAGAAAAGATTGCAGGTGGAACAAAGCATCTTGAGAGGGCTTGTACTATAATAATTATGGCATACTATGCCTCTCTTGTAAGCCGAGAAACAAATAGGCTGTATGAGGAGATTTTTTCTAAATAAGTTTTTACAATATAAGATGAAGGAGATGATATAAATGGTAGCTTGGTGGGAATCGCTTACGGAATTACAGACTATATTTGCTTATATTGCAATACCTGCAACGGTTGTACTTATAGTGCAGTCTGTATTACTCCTCTTCGGAATCGGAGATGGAGATGCTGATGTTGACGCTGACGGAATTGACATTGACGAGTCAGGCGGCGACGACGGACTTGCGCTATTCTCTATAAGAGGAATCGTTGCAATGCTTTCGGTTGGCGGTTGGTCGGGAATAGTGTTTGTGGATTTCGGTTTGTCAAATGTAGTTTCTATTTTGCTTGCGGCTATATGCGGTATTACTGCTCTGTTTTTAATTGCTTACCTTATGAAAGCTGTACTGAAGCTTCAGTCAAGCGGAAATATAGATATTGGCTCTGCTTTAGGTAAGGTGGGCGAGGTCTACATAACAATACCGGCAAAATGCTCCGGCAGAGGTAAAATTACAATTACGGTTCAGGATAGATTTACCGAGATAGATGCTATTACAAATGGGGAAGAACAAATAAAAACAGGTGAATCGGTCAGAGTCGTTTCTATAAATGAAGCCGGACTTGTGGTAGTAGAAAAAATTGCACAATAAATATTATTTTTTAATTCAGAAAGGAAAAAATTATGACAAGTGAAGTTTTGTTAGTTTTAATTACGGTAATTGCTCTTGTTGTTTTAACAACTTTAATTTTAATTGCAACAAGATACAAAAAGTGCCCTTCCGACAAGGTTATGGTTATTTACGGTAAGGTTGGCAGCAATTCCGACGGCTCGTCACGCTCGGCTAAATGTATTCACGGCGGTGCGGCATTTATTTGGCCTGTTATCCAGGCGGTAGAATTCCTCGATTTAACTCCTATGTCAATTAACGTTGATTTAAGGAATGCGCTTTCTAAGCAAAACATACGAGTAGATGTTCCTTCCAGATTTACAGTTGGAATTTCAACCGAATCGGGCGTTATGCAGAATGCGGCAGAACGTATGCTTGGACTTCGTCTTGACGATATTCAGGAACTTGCAAAGGATATTATTTTCGGTCAGTTAAGACTTGTTGTTGCTACAATGGAAATAGAAGAAATCAACAACGACAGAGATAAATTCCTTGAAGCTGTATCAAGAAACGTTGAAACGGAGCTTAAGAAAATCGGTTTAAGACTTATCAACGTTAACGTAACCGACATCACAGATGAAAGCGGATATATATCTGCACTTGGTAAGGAAGCAGCGGCAAAGGCTATCAACGATGCGAAGATCTCGGTTGCTCAGGCTGACCGCGAGGGTGCAATCGGTTCCGCCAACGCAGAACGTGACCAGCGTATTAATGTATCAATAGCCAACTCAGAGGCTATCAAGGGTGAAAACGAAGCTAAGGTTCAGGTGGCTGAGTCTGATGCGGTACGTCGCGAACGTGAGGCTGAGGCTCTTAAACGTGCAACTGCTGCAGAAAAAATTCAGGCGGCGAAAGCACTGGAAGAAGCATATGCAGCACAAAAGCAGGCCGAACTTGCCCGTGCTTCTCTTGAACAAGCAACACTTGAAGCTGATATTATCGTAAAGGCTGAAATAAACAAGAAAGAACTTGAACTTAAAGCCGAGGCTGAGGCAGAACAAATCCGCCGTCTTGCAAAGGGTGAGGCTGATGCAACTCTTATGAGAATGCAGGCTGAGGCAAACGGTATGAGAGATATTCTTATTAAGCAGGCTGAAGGCTTTGCGGAAATCGTTAAGTCGGCAGGCGGTGAGTCCAATGATGCTATCAGACTTATGGTTGCTGATAAGCTTGAAGAACTTACAAAGATTCAGGTTGAAGCTGTTAAGAATCTTAAGATTGACAAGGTTACCGTTTGGGACGGCGGAAACAGCAGTGCAGACGGCAAGACTGCAACCGCAAACTTCCTTTCCGGTATGATGAAATCTATTCCCCCTATGAATGAAATATTTGATATGGCGGGAATGAATCTTCCAAGCTATTTAGGCAAAGATAAGGATACACCCGAACAAAAGAGCGAATAAATATAACTGTCTTTTGAATATAGACACCGAGGCGGATTTTTCCCTTCGGTGTCATATTCTCTTATACAAAAATCAAATATGACTAAACAGGATATTCAATTATGAAAAAAA
>JAZNAB010000073.1:0-3524 GCA_045586285.1 Candidatus Flemingiibacterium sp.
AGAAGTGTGTTAACAAAAGCCTTGAATTTTTCGTTCTTAGCAACGAAGTCAGACTCAGAGTTAACTTCAATCATAGCAGTAGCATCGCCCTTAGTCATAATGGAAACGATACCTTTAGCAGCAATTCTTTCTGCCTTCTTAGCAGCTACCTGGAGTCCACGTTCACGAAGAACTTTGATTGCTTCATCAAGATTGCCGTCTGCTTCAACAAGTGCTTTTTTGCACTCCATCATGCCGCATCCGGTCTTAGCACGGAGAGCAGCAACGTCTTTTGCGGAAATGTTAGCCATTTTATGTGCTTCCTTTCAATATATAGAATTGTTAGCTAGTAAATTTATTCAGCGTCAGCAGCTACTTCAGCAGCCTCTGCTTCTTCAGCTTCAGCCTCAGCAAACTGTTCGCCCTGTCTGCCTTCGAGAAGAGCGTCTGCAATAACTGAAGAAATAAGCTTAATTGCACGAATAGCGTCATCGTTACCGGGAATTACATAGTCAGCATCATCAGGGTCGCAGTTGGTATCAACGATAGCAACAACCGGAATACCAAGCTTCTTAGCTTCGAGAACAGCAATGTGCTCTTTGCGGGGGTCAACAATGAAAATAGCATCAGGAAGACGCTCCATTGTTTTAATACCGCCGTAATTGCGCTCAAGGTCGTTCATTTCTTTGAGAAGACCGGCAACTTCCTTTTTGGGAAGAAGATCGAATGTGCCGTCTTCCTGCATCTTTTCAAGAGCGATAAGACGATTGATGGACTTTTTAATTGTCTTGAAGTTGGTGAGCATACCACCAGGCCATCTTTCGTTTACATAGTACATACCGGAACGCTCTGCTTCTTCTTTTACAGCATCAGCAGCCTGTTTCTTTGTACCAACGAAAAGAACAGTACCTTTTTCGGTCGAGAGGTCACGAACAAAATTGTAAGCTTCCTCAAACTTTTTTACGGTTTTCTGAAGGTCGATAATGTAGATGCCGTTTCTTTCAGTAAAGATATATTCGGCCATCTTAGGATTCCATCTTCTTGTATGGTGACCGAAATGAACACCTGCTTCAAGAAGCTGTTTAATGGTAATAACAGACATTTTTATGTCCTCCTTAAGTTTTTTTCCACCACCCTCGCATATTCGGTAAACTTGAACAAGCAAGAACTTCCGACCTCACGGGATGTGTGTTATCACGGCTGTATTTTTTTGTCAAAGTCGCCGCAGTCATTGACCGTAATATTATACCACAAAGTACATATATTTTCAATAGTGTTTACAATTATTTTACAATTCAGATGTGACTAAATAGAAGATAGGATAATGTTGTCCCACCTTATTTTAGCTTCTGCGCCAATTCTGCAGTATTTTTTTGTGAATAACTATTAAATCAACACTAAGTCCTCTTTATTATATTTTCATTAACTATTTTCAGAGTGTATTTTTATATTTACTTGTGTGTCGCCGTCACAATGGAAGAAATAATAGTTGATATCAGGTATTGAATCGTCAAGGTGAAACGGTGAATATCTTTTTAAAATTCTGATATTTCCCTATCTTCATTGAAAAAGCGCTGTATATAGTTCTTGAAAGATTGGGAAACTCAGTATAATGATACGGCATATCGCAGCCGGACTGTTTACTAAGCACGCTCTGGGAGTACTTTTCTCATATTTTGTATGTACAAGGGGGCTATAAATTTTCAAATGATTTTATTTTACCCATAAAAAATCTCCTTGAATTTTATTACAAGGAGATTATAACATATTTACTTTAGGATTCAATAAATTTTTACTATTTTTTTGATTGTGGGTGACACTTATCACAGCTACCGTCACTTAAAGCTTCTGCTCTTCTGACAAGTATTACATCGTCGCCGATACATTCTATATCGCACCACAAAACTCTTAAAGTAGGACATTTGCTAAGAGAAAAAAGCTTTGCTTCTGAGGGCATTATTAAAGATATAACCCTTCCGCATTCCAAATCAATTTCAATATCAGAAACAAAACCAAGCCGTTTGCCGTCGCATACGTTTACAACTTCCTTGTTCTTCAGTTCACAAAGACTGCTGATACGCAAATGGCTCACCTCCCATATATTATATGCAGAGGTGAGCTTGGATATCACATTATCTGTTGTCAACTTTTTCTGGATACATATCGTGCCACATTAAGCGTTGTTCGGCAATAGATTCCCATTTTGTACTCTTTTTACCGTAATTAGCATATGGATCTATTGATATACCGCCTCTCGGAGTAAACTTACCCCAAACTTCAATATACTTAGGATCCATAAGATTGACCAGGTCATTTAAAATAATATTTACACAATCCTCGTGAAAATCACCGTGATTTCTAAAGCTGAAAAGGTATAGCTTCAAAGATTTTGATTCAACCATCTTTATGTTTGGAACATATGAAATGGTGATTGTTGCAAAATCCGGTTGACCAGTCATCGGACAAAGGCTTGTAAATTCAGGACAATTGAATTTAACAAAATAATCTCTTTCAGGGTGTTTATTAATAAATGTTTCAAGCATTTCAGGAGCGTAGTCAGTTGGATATTTTGTTCCCTGAGAGCCAAGTTTTGTAACTCCTTCAAGTTCTTTTTTTGTTCTTCCTCTGGCGTTTGACATAATGTTATTTTCCTTCCAAAACAATAATATTTTTTATTATTTATTTTATGAAACTACTAATTTTGTATTTTTTAAAAAAACAAGTTAATACTGCGCCGAAAACTCCGCAAAAAGCTTGACCTATAATTAAATTCAGTGCAAGAAGAATATAAGGTATTTTTAGAACGGGCGCAAGCCAGATTGGAACAAGCAGTCCGGGGACAAATGTTATCGGCAAGGCTACAAGTAAACAGCTATTTTTGAATTTAATCTTCCCTATTAACGCACACAAGGCTGTTGTAACTATTCCGGCAATTGCACCGCCAAATATATCTAAAAAGCCAAGTCCGCCTATAATATTTGAAAGAGCATTTGCAATACCCATAGGTATAATTAAAAACGGGAAGAAATATCCAAGACAATATATTGATGTAGCTATTCTGATCTGATATGCCCCAAATGCAAAGGATTGAGTCAGATACATAATAACTACATAAAGAGCTATACACATAGCTGAAAAGGTTATTTTAAATATAAGTTTATGTATGTTTTTTGTGCCTTTCATATATTCTCCCAAAAATCAAGAACAGCATACAAAAAAGCGCCATAAATAATATGACGCTACCATTATCGAATACAATTGCGATACAGAAAAATTAATACAGCAAACCGTATGTTCCATAGTTTTGTTTATCGACAGGATGGTTGCGAACTGTCTTTTATTTAATTAACGAGTTAATTATATCAGATTAAGAATGATTTGTCAACCCCTTTAAATATTAGTTTATCCATATTGACAAATCATACTTTTTATGTTATAATTTTTAATATTAAAAATCAAAATTAAAGAAAGGCAGCTTATTGTAAGCGGTTTAAAATGAAAAGAAAAATTATATCTATATTTATGATTCTTTGTATGGTAATTTC
>JAZNAB010000074.1:0-2386 GCA_045586285.1 Candidatus Flemingiibacterium sp.
AATTTTTACACATTAATTATCCACAATATAATGCTTTAATTATTTTGAAGCATAGAAGGTGGATAGGTGTCCATACATTTTGTCGTATGAACCGTTTGCTTTTTTGAGAAGAACGTAATCATTAGCTTTCTCAAAAGATTTTTCAATTCCTGTTGCACAGAAATAAAGGTAGTTACTAGGTAAAACAGTTACACCGCTGCAAAGAACTTCTTTAGCAGCTACTATAGCTTCATATGTCGGAGTGTATTTGTCAATATATTTTGCGGGGCTGAATTGATAAATAACTTTTCCGTTTTGTCTTGTATACTTTTGAAGGACAACTTCTTTATAAGTGTTAGGGAATGTTTTGCTTTCTCTGCGATTTCTGATAACCTGACCGACAGCAAGCATTTCCCAATATTTGCCTGAAACATCTTTGTATCCGTAAAGTCTTGTTGATGTTCCCATTACTTCAATTTGTATAAATGTAGCAACAAGCTGAATTTCCTCTTCTGTAGGGGTATATTTAAGTTTAGAAGTAGTGTATTTAATACCAAGATCGTCTGCTAAAAGGTAGCTTTTAAGTTCAGGCTCAACAAAGAATTCTTCATCAGATGTATCTGAATTCATAGTGTTATTGAAAACTTCAGCTTCAGGTATTTCTGTTTCTGCTGCATCAGTTTCAATTCCTGTATCATCGGGAGCTTCGGTAATTTCTGTAGTAGTTGTAGTTGTGGTAGCTAAGTTTTGCGAAGTATCATTTTCTGCTGTGGTATTTTCAAAAACATCTGTTTTGCTATCGGTGATAATATTCGGAACGTTTGTCTGTACAGAAGTTTCAGGGGCAGATGCATTAATTGATGTTTCAGTTTTTACAACAGTGTCCTTTGCGGGTGAAACAACGTCGCTACCTTTAATAGATTCATTGGAGTTGGCGTCGGTATTGTTTGTCGTTCCGGTCGTGCTACTCGCTCTTTTTACAACAGGATCGATTATCGAAACAGATAGTTCATCTGCCGGAGCGACTATCCTTAATGGCTCGATAGAGTTAAGCATACCTCCGATGTTTTTACTTTCATTAGGGGCAGCCGCAATAATGCAAACAGCTGTACAACCAAGAGCAATACAAGACGCAAGCATTACAGCAATGTAAGCTGTGCGTTTTTTATTAAATTTTTCAAAAATCATAGCTTGCACCTCCTTTGCAATCGGATTGATAGAAGATTTTGCTAAATAAAAAGTAAAAGAATATAAAAGAGTAATTATTTTGTAATTAATCTTTCGGCATTGCCGTGATAAATAAGCTCTTTAACATCTTTTGAAAGGTTTAAACTTTCAATGAGCTCTTGGTGGCCGTTATCAAAGTCATCTCTTGCATAAAGGAAACGGTCAGGGAAGCGGTTGATTAATTTGTAGGTGTATTCTAAATCCCGGCTAAGAGCTTTTTTTCCGGAGCCTGCAGATATATCACAATAAAGGTTGGAATATTTCTCTAATAATTTTTCGATTTTTCCGCCTTTGATTACAGGACCCTTGGGATAGGAATTTGTATAAGCCTGATCGTCAGCTGAAATATGTCCCCAAAATCCAGGTGCGTGACCTAAGAATTTAGTTTTTGGACATTGATTTAATAAGTTTTCAAAATTATCAATACTGCCTCCGTACCACCAATTCGGACGGGGAAAGTCAACTCCTGTTTTTGTAGCATCAGGATAATCAAAATGTAAAGTTACCGGTAGTCCCGCATCGCCGCAGAATTTGAACATATAAATTGCGTCGGGATTGTCATAAAGCATACGGTATTTAATTTCACCGCAAACTTGGACATTGTAAATTTCTATAGCGGCTTTGAGGCGTAAAATTGCGCCCTCTCTTCTGGGGTCGGGTGCGTAGCCTAAAACAAAACGCTCAGGCGCCTTCTTTTTGTATTCAAGACAATTGGAGAAGGGGACTGGCACACAATCTTCAAATTTTCCAAAAATGTTTCCTGATGTTAATTTAATAAATGCAGGATCATACTCGTTATACGGTGTTTCCCAAGACAAAATCCAAGACTTGCCAATGCCGTATTCATCCATATTCTTTATAAAAGCATCAAAATCGTGACCGTGCCAGTCTGCGTGGTTATGAGCATCAATAATCATTTGTGTATACCTAGTAATTAATAATAATTAGCACCTGACTCAATTTGTTGGACGATATCTGTGAAATATCAACCCCACCGTATAGTAAAGCTCTTATTAAAGAGTATGCTGTGCAATTCAAAAAAATGTCGTTCAAAACATACTTTCCGCAGGGAAGAGTAGCCCCGATTTTTTTGGCGGGTAATTAACATTATACTTTAAAAAACAAAATTTTGCAACCCCTTTTAGTAAAAATAGGCAAAATGCAAAAAATATTATGCACA
>JAZNAB010000075.1:0-6192 GCA_045586285.1 Candidatus Flemingiibacterium sp.
TTGTCAGGTATGAAATAAGGTGTCATTATATAAATATAGTCTTTTGCTTTATTTATAATATTAAAATAAACAAGCTCACCTACACATTCTCCGTCAAGAGGGGTATCTGCATAAGGCTGAATATATCCGCACGAGTTAAAATCGCTCTCGCCGGAATGTGTATTTAAATAATATTCAACAGACTTATCCTTTGGATTATTCATATACCAAGTAGAAAGAAACATTAAAGTAAAGCTTTTGACAGCATCCCCACAAATCAAAACAGCAGCATCTTTCCAATGACCGTAGCGCTCATAAACGTTTATATATTCATCAGCTAAATTAATACCGCCCGTAATGGCAGAAACTCCGTCAATTATAGCAATTTTTCTATGGTCACGATTATTTTGAATAACGGTTGCAATCGGAACAAAAGGATTAAAAATCATAACCTTTATTCCTAAATCGCAAAGAACTTTGTCATAGTTTTTGGGAAGTGTACCCATACACCCCATACCGTCCCAAATAATGCGGACATCAACGCCCTCTTTTACCTTTGATATAAGAAGTTTTAAAATTGAATCCCACATAATTCCCTCTTGAATAATAAAGTATTCAAGAAAGATAAATTTTTTAGCCTTAGAAATCTCTTTAAAAAGACAATCAAACTTTGCTTCACCGGATGGAAGATATTCTGCAGCAGAGTTTTTATAAACAGGATATAGCGCTTTATTTGCAAGGTAAGAAGCGTGTGCAGCTGTTGTGCGACTCTTATTTGCAATTTCATCTGTAATTTTTTTATCTTGGACAAAATAAGGTTTTACCATATTTTTGCCACGTTCAGATTTCTTCTTAAATAAATAGGTAGAAGACTGAAGTCTTGATGCCAGATACATAAGTCCGCCAAACAGAGGAAAAGCAAGAATCATTATAGACCAAGTTAAAATATATGCAGGATTTTTATCCTGATTTATTATAAATAATACAACTATAATACTGATAGCGGCAAAAACAAGCGAGATAATAAATGCATAAGAACTAAGCATTAAAAGCGATACTATAAAAGCAAGAATTTGAAGTAATGCAAAAAATGCAGTAATTATCAGTCTGCCGGTAAAGCTTTTAATATATCTTTTACGCATAACTCTCCCCCTTTCCACCATATACATTACTATTGTACCATATATTATTGACGTTTTCAAGTATATTTTAACATATATGTCGGCTATATGTTATTTATCTCGGAGGAAAAATCAATGAGTGAATATAAAAGAGTTATTCGGCTGTATCATAACGGGGCTGTACTTTTAGTTTTTAAGATAAATATTATAAATAATCTTTCCAAACGTGAAATGACATTCTATATGGGCATTTTGGAAGAATTGCAAAAAGCACTCGAAAACACTTTATTACCAAAGCTTAAAGCTGAATATGATTCTCTATCTATAATTAATAAAAAAAAGAATAAAGCTTGTACGGGTGAATTATCATTAAATAAAGCAAAAAGCACTACCTCAACCGTTGAATACATATTTGAAATAAACTATCTAGACAAACTTTTAATAAAAGAAAAACACATCTGGAAAAATGGGCTTTTAAAAAAACGCATTAGAGCCAATAAGAAGTTAAATACTTAAAAATCAAATACACATCGTACCGGACATTTTAGTTTTATATCAGAAATTATACAAATTTTTATAAAAAAGAAAGCTCCTCGGCTGTTTTAAAAAGCCGAGGAGTCTTTTGTATTGGTCATATTTTAACTTTTGCGCTTTGTATGAATAACGTAATAAAAATCCTGCAGTCTTTACCTTGAATAAATCTTCGCAATTTCTATAATCTGCATAACGCATTTATCCATTTCTTCCTCACAGGCAAACTCAAATCTTCCGTGATGATTGTGAGAGCCTGTACCAAGATTCGGACAAGGAAGCCCCATGAATGATAATCTGCTTCCGTCTGTTCCGCCTCTTACCGCATAACTGACGGGTTTCCCACCAAGATTTTCTATAGCCTTGTATGCATTGTCTATAAGATGTTTTTCAGGCAAAACCATTTCTTTCATATTACGGTAACTGTCACAAATCTCTATTTTACAAGTTCCCTCTCCGTATTTTTTATTAATTTCATTTGAAACACGTCTTGAATATTCTTTTCTCATTTCAAGCTTATCAATGTCGTGGTCACGGAGTATAAAATTTAAGTGAGCCGCTTCTATTGAACCATTCATTTCAGTCAAATGATAAAATCCCTCATACCCCTCTGTATGTTCAGGGCGTTCAAGATTTGGAAGCATTGAAATAAACTCAGTTGCAACAATAGAAGCATTTACCATTGTATTTTTTGCTGCTCCTGGATGTGTACTTACCCCTTTTATTGATACTTTTAGTGAGGCTGCATTAAATGTTTCATACTCCACTTCGCCAAAAAAAGAACCGTCAACGGTATATGCATAAGAAGCACCAAATTTAGAAACATCAAAAAGGTCAGCTCCTCTGCCGACTTCCTCATCGGGAGTAAAACCAATTCTGATTTTACCGTGAGGAATTGATTTGTCAGCTAAAAGAATTTCTGCAGCAGTTATTATTTCTGCAATACCAGCTTTATCATCAGCCCCGAGAAGTGTAGTCCCGTCTGTCACGATAAGGTGAGTTCCGATATATTTTTCAAGTACCGGATAATCAGATACTTTCATAATAATATTCTTTTCTTCATTAAGAAGAATATCGCCGCCCGTATAGAGAATGTGTTTAGCATTTACGCCGTTATCTTCAACATCAGGTGAAACGTCCATATGGGCAATGAAGCCAATGGTCTTGACATCTTCAAAGCCACTCGTTGCGGGAATTGTTGCAAATAAATATCCATTTTCATCAAGCTCAACATCTTCTAAACCTAGAGCTATTAATTCCTTTTTCAAATCAGTTGCAAATTCAAGCTGACCATTAGTTGATGGACAGCATTGATTATCCTCATTTGATGCAGTCGGATATTTAGAATATTTAATCAGTCTTTCATATGCTTTCACGGTAAAAACACCAGCTTTTATTGGTAAAAGCTACCTTTCAAAAAATATTATACAATTCTGTTTAAGCCTTGTCCTGCATTAACGTAACTTTCAAGTGATGCTTCAATTACAGAAAGAAGCCTCATTCTCGCTGCCTTACTTGCCCAAGCTATATGAGGTGTTATTATGCAATTTTTAGCTCTAAGCAAAGGATTGTCTTTAAGTGCCGGTTCAACGGCAAGTACATCAAGTGCAGCGCACGCAAGCTTTCCGCTATTTAATGCATCGGCAACGTCTGCTTCGTTTATTACAGCTCCTCTTGAAGTATTAATAAGTCTTGCTCCGTCTTTCATTTTTGAAATAAAACCAGCGTTAACAAGTCCTCTTGTTGCATCGGTTAGTGGACAATGAAGAGATATTACATCGCTTGATGTTACAAGCTCATCAAGAGTGACATATTTAATAACGTCAGTATCTTTGTGAGGTCTTGCGGTATTTGCAAGTATTTTCATTCCAAGTGCAGAAGCAACAGCGGCAACTCTTGAGCCGATGTTTCCGCAGCCTACAAGTCCAAGCGTAAGCCCCTCAAGCTCTGTAAACATTACTTTTTGGTATTCATATCCCGGCACTCCTGTCCACATACCCGTTTTGACGATATTCTGCATACCGTCTAAATCCGAGAAAAGTGCAAGTAAAAATTGAATTGTAAGCTGTGCAACCGAGGCGGTTGAGTAGGCGGGAATATTTACAACTTGAACCCCTCTCTTTTTACAAGCATCAATGTCAATCATATCATATCCTGTTCCAAGTGCGCTCACGTATTTTACTGTCGGGCATTTATCAAGAAACTCGGCAGTAATTTTCGCTCTGTTTGTATATATTACTTCAGCTCCAAGACATTTTTCGGCGCATTCACAATCAGGTGTTTTTGCATACACCTCATATTCTCCGTATTTTTCAAAAAAGCTCCAGCTAAGATCTCCCGGATTAACGGCAAATCCGTCAAGTACAACTATTTTCATAATAAAGCTTCCAATAACTATTAAATAGATTTATCCTTTCATTAATTTAGACAAAACCATCTGTATATATTTTACTATATATTTATTTTAAAATCAAGTACAAGGTGTAAATTGTTCTGTCAAATATTAGCTTTTACAAATATACTGATTATGAGGAATTCAAAAAATACTGTTTTGCCGCCTACATAGCGGCAGATTGGAGAATAAATGTCATACCTATCAGATTTGCAGCCGGGAGAATCGGCTTATATATCGTCTGTAAAAAAAAGCGGACTTTGCACAAGGCTCTATGACCTTGGGTTTGTATCAAACACAGTAGTAGAATGTGTCGCAAAAGCATCATTTGGCGGTCCGTCAGCCTATTTAATCAGGGGGGCAGTAATCGCCATACGACAAGAAGATGCCGGGCTTGTGTTTGTACAAAGGATCCCTTCCTTATCTAAAGGCGGTAAAAAATGAAAAAAACAAAAAGTAAATCTCAAAACATTCAGAAAAAATATATAACGGCACTTTTGGGTAATCCAAATGTTGGAAAAACTACCCTTTTTAACAAGCTAACAAGGAGCAATGCTCACACAGGAAATTGGACAGGAAAAACAGTTGAGTGTGCAACTGCCCTCAGAGAAAAAGATAATATTCTTTTTATAGACTTACCGGGAACATATTCTCTTTGCACCCGCTCCCCCGAAGAAAAAGTAGCTATCGACTATATAAAAAAAGGAGAAGCTGATGCAATTGTGGTAGTTTGCGATGCAATGTGTCTTGAAAAATGCCTTCCTCTAGCCCTTCAGGCATTAGAGCTTTGCAGCAACATAATAGTTTGTGTCAATTTAATAGATGAGGCAAAGTCAAGAGGAATAATTGTAGATACAAAAAAGCTTTCGCAAATTCTAGGTGTTCCCGTAGTAGCTACAAATGCAAAAAGCGGATTTGGGTTAGATACATTATGCTGTGAAATAAAAAATATTAATAAAGATGCACATCTTTCCGAGCCTATATTTAAATATCCTGAAAAAATCGAA
Organism: Candidatus Flemingiibacterium sp.; assembly: GCA_045586285.1. GTDB lineage: Bacteria > Bacillota > Clostridia > Oscillospirales > CAG-272 > Flemingiibacterium. Next base: position 5,031 of record JAZNAB010000075.1, read on the forward strand.
GCTAAACTTTTGGAAAATAAAAATAACGGTATAAGCAGATATGACAATATTGACATAATATTAAAAGAATTGGAGAAGCAGGCATCAACAGATAGTAAAAGCGAAGATTTATATGCCGAAATTATAGCCTCAAGAATTAATGCAGCAAACCAAATCGCTTTGGAAACGGTAAGTAAAACTCTCAAAAAAAATAACAAAAGCAATTATTATAACAAGGACAGAAAAATTGATAAAATACTAACTCATAAAATATGGTCTGTGCCGATAATGCTTTTAATGCTCACTTTTATTTTATATATGACCGTAATCGGCGCAAATTATCCATCTGTAATGTTGAATGAATTTCTTTTATATGTACAGGGGGGTATTTACGAATTATTATCCTTTATGCCTACTTGGCTTTTGGATATGCTTGTATATGGAGTTATCGGAACATTATTTCGTGTTATATCGGTTATGCTTCCGCCAATGGCAATATTTTTTGCATTCTTTACTTTTATGGAAGAATACGGTATTCTCGGACGCATTGCATTTAATCTTGACGGAATTTTTTGTAAATGCAAAGCCTGCGGAAAACAAGCGCTTACTATGTGTATGGGGCTCGGATGTAATGCAGCAGGTGTTATTGGCTGCAGAATAATCGATTCCCCAAGAGAACGCCTGATTGCAATTATTACAAACAATTTTATGGTATGCAACGGTAGATTTCCGATTTTAATAACAATGGCAATAATATTAACCTCAGGGGGAACTATATTAGGAGCTGCCGCCGTTACTTTTTCTGTTATAGTTGGTATATTGGCAACTTTTTTTGTTTCTTTTATACTTTCCATTACTGTTTTAAAGGGTGCTCCGTCAAGTTTTACGCTTGAGCTCCCGCCATACAGACGGGTAAGCATTACTAAAGTTTTCAAAAAAGCTTTTGTTGACAGAACACTTCACGTTCTCTCAAGAGCAGTTATATTTGCAGCACCCGCTGGACTTGTTATCTGGATTCTTGCAAATTATCCAAGCAGTGATGCTTCGCTTCTTTCTTATGTAACCGGGTTGCTTGATCCTTTCGGAAATTTTTTCGGTGTTGACGGAGTCGTTATTTCCGCTTTTATACTTGGTTAAGTCGGAGGCCAAGCGGTCTTAGGAAGACAACTGTTTGGTGCAACTC